>DJYL01000089.1:16961-18224 GCA_002448495.1 Pseudoselenomonas ruminantium
GCCAAAGTGATTTCCTCTGTTCCGGGTTCCAAAACTCTGGTAATTTGCGGAATGATTTCGTTGGCCTTGTGAATTTCTACGGTAGCACCGATTTTGAGTCCCAGTTCTTTAATCATGGCCGCATTATGAAGCGAAGCCCGGGTCACTGTTGCGCCATCGATTTCCACGGGGTCAACAATGGCTACCGGCGTTGCCTTGCGACGCCCCATCTGCCAGATAACCTCCCGCACCACGGTAACGAATTTCTCTGAAAGCGCCTTATACGCAAAGCCATTGCGAGGATGATGAGCGGTAAAACCGAACTTTTCCAGACTGTTTTCCTGACCGCTTTTAAGTACGATGCCGTCAATCGGCACAGCGTTTACAGACTTCAACGACTCATAATAGGCTTCAATTTCCGACAGCGCCGTGTCCGGTGCTTTAAGGTCCACCATATCTGTAACCGTAAAGCTTGTTTGTCCGCTGATTATTTTTTTTGCCTCTAGCGGCGTAAGGTCTTCTCCGGGAATTTCATAGCAGACATAGCTCAGATAATCCACAAACGGACTGCGCTCCTTGCGGCGCAGAATACCTGCCGCCGCATTACGCATATTCTTCATCGGTTCACTGCCTTCAGCCGTTAGCACCTCATTCATCTTCGTGAAATTTTCCGGTGTAATATACACTTCACCACGAATGGCAAAACCACTGTTATTCACGCCCTTGCCTTCATACTTGCCGATAAAGTTCGGCAATACCTCGCCAATACGCCCGCCCAAACCACGAGTCACAAAGCGGCAGGAACCATCCGCATTCGGATAAGCCACCACCGTAAGTCCATCAAACTTCGGCTGCATGACAACCGGCCAGAGTTCTTTCACTTTCTTCGCTAAGTCCTCTTCACTATCCACGCCCTTCGTCCACTTGCTCAAGGAAGTAACCGGACTTGGATGCGTGAACTTATCAAATTCTCCCGCCGCCGAACCAGGCACATAGTTCAAATCCTCGGCACCATATTTGTCGATATACTCTCTGCGCAGAGCATCATATTCCTCATCGGCCAGCGTGGGATCGTCTAATTCATAGTATTCGCGGTCAGCCTTTTTTATGGCTGCTAAATGCTGTTCACGCGTTAAGTTATGAGACATTATATCACCTTCTTAATTGGATATTTACCAGCAATTGATAATACGCATTAAGCCCGGCGCGTAGGGATGGCTTTCCGTAACGTTTGACAAGCTTGTCTAAGTGAAGGAAAGTTATCCCCACACGCCGGGCGCCTTT
>DJYL01000168.1 GCA_002448495.1 Pseudoselenomonas ruminantium
GTGGCGGAAGCGGAAGGAGTTTCACGCCTAGAGGAAGGGGGAGAGGGAACCTTTCTTGCCGCAAATGGCAATTATTATTCACCAGAAAATCTGCACTGGAATCCGGCTATCAAAAATGTCACGGTGACAGCGTCTTCCCTTTGCAGTGACGGAGAACCTGTTTCTACTGAAACTGTCGCCAGGCGATATATGATCGGTAATATTATTTACCAAGACAGCAGTAATACGACCAATGTGTTGGATGATCAGCATAAATCCATGTTTAAATTTGAAGAAGGCAAGTTAAAACGATATTACACAAATCCCGGCATGATTGCTCAGCAGTATCAGCAACACATCAAAGACTATGCCGATGCCAACAAGGATGTGTCTGGGTATGCTGTTACGGTGGACCTGGGAAGCAGCGGCAATGCGTCTAACGATGATGTATACGGCGGTTATGCGCAATTCGGAAAAGCTAGTGATAACAGTGTAACGGTAGAAAGTGGTGTGTTGAGTAAAATCTATGGCGGTTATTCCGCTTCCAGCGACGCGACAGGCAACAGTGTGACTATCAACGGCACGTTAGGAAATGGCAATGCCTATATTTACGGTGGCCTGGCACCGAATGGCGAAGCGAGCAACAACACCGTAAATATTCTGACAGCAGTTAACGTCAACCACATCGTAGGCGGCGATGGCACGACCAGCATGGGCAATACGCTGAACGTCAATGCGATAGGCGTGACGGTCGGAGACGATGGCATCAATGGGTTTCAGAACATGAACTTCTTCCTGCCGGACGGAGCGGCGGGCGAGACGATGCTGACGGTCAACGCGAAAGATGCGTTCGGGAACGGTGCGGCCACCAATCTGACCGGTGTGGCAATCGGCGCGGCGGTGCAGACGGGGGCGAATCTAAGCCCGGGCGATACTGTGAATCTGATCACGAACCCCAGCGGCCTGACCACCGACGGGACAACGACCATGAAACAAATCACGGACGAGACGGTAACCATCCAGACGAAACCGTCGCCGAAGACCTTGACGACAGACCAAAGCTACACATTGGAAATCGCGCAAACAGAAGATAAGAAAACCATCATCGCTACGGTCAAGGACGCCAAAGAGACGCCGAGTGAAGAAGGCGGCGGAGAATCCGGAGGCAGTGGCGGAGATGGCGGCTCCGGTGATATTCAGCAGAAGTCCAAATCCCTCGTCGAGACCCGGGCGGCAACCATGACAATCGTCAACGCAGGCGCTGATATGCTGGCAAGCCAGGGATTTGCGCAGGCAGCCAACGCCGTCGCCCTTGACATGGCGGAACAGACGGAGAACGGCGCACCGGCGACGAGTGGCTTCACTCCGTTTGCTGCCTTCGGCGGCTCGTCCCTGCGGGCGGAAAGCGGCTCCCATGTCAATACGAAAGGTTTCAGCCTCAACATCGGCTTTGCCCGGGAAATCGCCAATTCGCAGGGCAAGTTGCTGTTTGGCCCTGTCATCGAGTATGGCGGCGGCAACTATGACAGCTATCTTGACAATGGTGCCCACGGCAAAGGAGGCGCCCACTACTTTGGCCTCGGACTCATGGCGCGTCAGGTCAACCACAACGGCTTCTACTACGAGGGGAGCATTCGCGGTGGCCGCGTAAGTTCCGACTACGAGAGCAACGATGTCAGGACAGGGGTAAAGGTCGGCTACGACAGCGACTCGAACTATTGGGCTGCACATCTCGGTATTGGCAAAGTCTTCACGGCGGGGAAAAAGGACTCGGTGGACGCCTACCTGAAATATTTCTACAGCCATCAGGCGGGCGACAACGTGGCCATCAAGTTTAACGGCCAGGAAACCGGAGACCGCGGCAACTTTGAAAGCGTGGACAGCAACCGTATCCGCATCGGTGCGCGTTACACCCATAAGATCAATGAGAGGAACAGCTTCTACGGCGGTCTCGCCTATCAGTACGAGTTCGGCGGCGAAGCAAGGGCGCACTTCACCGGCGTAGGCGAAACGCCGAGCCCCAGCATGAAGGGTTCTAGCGGGATGCTGGAACTGGGCTGGCAGGTCAAACCGGGCGGCCCGGTGACCATCGACCTCGGCGTGAACGGCTGGGTCGGAAAGCAGCGTGGCGGCAGTGTGCAGCTCGGCGCGACCTGGACGTTCTGACCTGTAAATGGGAGAGCAGCCAATGACAAAATGGACTGTCGCAGTTCTTGCGACAGTCCATTTTGTCATTAGCAATATTTAGGAATAATGCTCCTTTCGGAAAACTGTGCTATGATAGAAGAAAACACTATATTAGCAAAGGGAGATTGATTAACTGATGTTTGTTCCATCTATGAAGTTCTGCGGAGCAGTTCTCTGTCTTGTTTGTTTGCTTTTTAGCGGCTGCAGTCTGCAGGGAAATTCTAGTGAGCCTGCTGCGCCTGCCGAAGAAGCCGCGCCTGTAGAAGAAAAAGCTCCAGCTTATATTACTGCCGCCGATGATTTCAGCAACCTTGCTCTGGATAATGCTGAAACGCCAGTTTATGATCACTATACATTAGCTCAGCGCCGAGCCAAAGGCCTGCCCACCACTTTGCCCAAGATTGAGCCTTATCGGGATAAGAAGGTGGCTTACCTTACCTTTGATGATGGCCCGGACGATAAGAACACCGCAGCAGTGCTGGATATCTTAAAGCAGGAAGGGGTAAAAGCCACCTTCTATGTGCTGGGCAAAAACGTCAAGGCTTATCCGGAAACAACCAAGCGTATCTTTGATGAAGGCCATGCTCTGGGCAATCACAGCTATGACCATGACTACAAACGCCTTTATGTTTCTGCCGAAAGTTATCTGGCAGAAATGGAGCAGGCTGACGATGTCATCTATGAACTACTGGGGGTGCGTCCGCTGATTACCCGCGCGCCCAGCGGACGTATGGGCAACTTTACTTCCGCTTACGAAAAGATTATCACAGCCAATGGTTATGTGGAACATGACTGGAACGTAAGCTCTGCCGATGCTGCCCCCAATCATCCGGTAGCGCAGGATTTCATTGACAATATCTCCGGCCAGGCTGTGATGAATAGTGCCATTATCCTGATGCATAGCTCGGCAGGCCATGAAGAAACCGTCAAGGCCTTGCCGGAAATCATCCGCGTCCTGCGGGAAAAGGGGTATACCTTTGGCGTAATAACTCCCATGACGCCCCAGCCTTGGTGAATGGTTAATTGCGCTTAAGAAAATAAAGTGTAAAGCCGATATACCATACAGAGAGGGGGCTTTTTCATGAAGGTTACAGGTTTTGAAGAAAGTATGGCTGGCGTTACCAATTTGGAGAAAGCCAAAGCGCAGGGCAGCGGAGCATTTAAGGATATGTTTACCGGCTTGGTGCAGGAGCGGCTGGA
>DJYL01000137.1 GCA_002448495.1 Pseudoselenomonas ruminantium
ACTAACCGATAAACTGCAATTTACGTCAAAAAGGAGCTATGAAAATTCATAGCTCCTGTATATTCATTTGGTGACACCTACGGGATTCGAACCCGTGAACCCGGCGTGAGAGGCCGGTGTCTTAACCGCTTGACGAAGGTGCCGCTTGGTGACGCCTACGGGATTCGAACCCGTGAACCCGGCGTGAGAGGCCGGTGTCTTAACCGCTTGACGAAGGCGCCATCTGTCTTAGCTGACTCAAATAATTATAGCACTACGCCATAAGGTTGGCAAGGCTTTTTTTGAGTCTGTCCAAAGAATTTTCCTTGCCCAGAATGGACAGAATTTCCGTTGCACCGCCCGGTGTAACCGACTTGCCCGCAACACCGATACGCAGTACCCACATCACCAGACCTTTTTTGAGTTCCTGCGCAGCAATGTACTCTTCGAGCTTAGCGTAAAGGCTGTCATTGTACCAGTCGGCTTCGCTGACGCCTTCCAGAAGTTCCACCAGTTTCGGCATAAGTTCTGCTGCCTTTTCCGGGTTGACCTTGTTGCGCTTGTTGTTATAGAGGTCAGCATCAAATTCCGGCAGGGTAATCAAAAAGTCGATTTCCTCTTTCACATCGCTGAAGCGCTGTACGCGGGTCTTCAGGAGTGCTGCCACCATCTGCCAGTTCTTTTCGAGGTAATCCGGCAGGTCGCCTGCAAATTCACGCGCACGCTTTGCAAATTCCTCGTCGCTCATGGCCTTGAAGTATTCGCCGTTAATCCAGCCCAGCTTGTCATAGTCAAAGACCGCTGGAGACTTGGAGAGACCATCCAGTTCAAAGTGCGCAATAAGTTCTTCCATGGAGAAAATTTCCTGATTGGTGGTCTTGGGGTTCCAGCCTAAAAGCGCCACATAGTTGGTGATGGCCTCCGGCAGATAGCCCAGTTTTACCAAATCGTCAAAGCTGGTCGCGCCATGACGCTTGGAGAGCTTGGATACCGAACCGTCTTCATTCTTGCCCATTACCGGTGCCAGATGAATAAAGGTCGGCACTTCCCAGCCATATGCCTCATAGAGCAGAATGTACTTCGGCGTGGACGTGATGAATTCCGCACCGCGCATGATATGGCTGATGCCCATAAGATGGTCATCGATTACGTTAGCAAAGTTATAGGTCGGCATGCCATCGCGCTTCAGGAGCACCTGGTCTTCCAGTTCGGAATTCGGGATGGTGATATTGCCATGCAGTACATCAAAGAACGTCGTCGAACCATCGAGCGGCATCTTCTGACGGATAACATACTGGTCACCATTTTTCAGATGCGCCTCGATAACTGCTGCATCCAGATCACGGCAGGTTCTGTCGTAACCGCCAAACTCACCGGCAGAATGGTCTTCATCCGGGTCGCAGAAGCAGTAATAAGCGTGACCGGTCTTTACCAGTTCTTCGGCATATTTTTTGTAAATGTCCATACGCTCACTCTGCACATAAGGGCCGCAGTCACCGCCGATATCGGGCCCCTCATCCGGCACGATATGCGCCATCTCCAAAGTGCGATTGATGAAATCTACTGCATCTGCCACATAACGGGTGCGGTCAGTATCTTCGATACGCAGGATAAAATCACCCTTCTGGGCTTTGGCATAGAGATAACCGTAGAGCGCCGTGCGCAGATTGCCAATATGCATATATCCCGTTGGGCTCGGAGCAAAACGGGTACGAACCTTCTGACTCAATGAAACTTCCTCCTAAAAACTTACAATAAAAACGCTTAGCGTTTCAAGAACTGATACAAAGCGCGGTACATCAGCATGGTGCTGACTGCACCCGGGTCTTCCACACCGATGCTGCGCTCGCCTACGAGACTGGCACGGCCTTTTTTCGCGGGGATTTCCTTGGTGTAATTTACGCCGTCACCAGCAGCCTTGGAGGCATCCTGCAGAACCTCAAAGAGATTCTTGTCTTCCACATTTTCCGGCAGGAAGCAGTCATGAATGGGAATCAAGGCATCCAGAATAGTCTTATCCCCCTGCTCGGCACGGCCGCGGGACTGAATTGCCTCAATAGCTGCGCCCAAAAGCTTTTCAAAACTAGCAATATTCATGCGCGTATCTTCATCACAGGCTTCACCGGCCTTGACAAAAGCCGCACCATAGAGCGGGCCGGCTGCGCCGCCCACATTCTGTATGAGCGCCTTGCCGATTTTCTTGAGCACCGGGCCGGGCTGGCTGGTGTCATCCATCTCATCTACAATTTCCCGGGCTGCCCGGAATCCGCGGGCCATATTAAAGCCATGGTCACCGTCGCCGGCCTTGGCATCAATATCCGACAAATAATCCTTCTGGGCAATGATAGCCGCAGCAACGGCATCAAAAGCGTCTTTAATTCTCGACATTTCAAAACTCCTTGCTTTGCAGTAAAGTAAAAAAACGAAAAAACTCATTGATGGGGATACAATGAGTCTATGGGGAAACATACCTAACTATTATAACACGCCTGTTTCAAAGCGCAAGTGTGAATTGACAGAAATATAGGAAGAAATCATATATATCTCTATAGTACCCAAGCCGCCTTACAGGTCACAACTTCCCATATTATAGCGCAGCTCCTGATTTTTCACACTGACACGGGTTTCCGGCGGTACAGAATGCGTCAAAAATACGTTGCCGCCAATCAGCGACCCCTTGCCAATCACCGTATCACCGCCCAAAATTGAAGCTCCGGAGTAAATGGTCACATTATCTTCAATGGTAGGATGACGCTTTTTGTTAAAGAGTTTCCGCCCGCCTGAAGTGGACAGCGCCCCTAATGTCACCCCCTGATAGATTTTCACATGCTCGCCGATTTCCGTGGTTTCACCAATCACGATTCCCGTACCGTGGTCAATCATAAAATACTTGCCAATGGCTGCACCGGGATTGATGTCAATGCCCGTCTTACTATGGGCAAGCTCCGTCATAATGCGGGGAATCACCGGCACATTGAGTTTGTAGAGTTCATGGGCAAAGCGGAACACCGTCACCGCATAAAGACCGGGATAGGCAAAGATGATTTCATCCGCGCTTTCCGCCGCCGGGTCACCGTCAAAAAGCGCCTCCACATCAGTAGCCAGATACTCACGAATCTTGGGAATCTGCCGTAAA
>DJYL01000179.1:0-8128 GCA_002448495.1 Pseudoselenomonas ruminantium
TGCATCTACAATAGTGCCTGTGCGGGTGATGAGATGCTTTGCTTCCAGCTGCGCAGCAAAACCATCAAAGAGTTTCTGTGCCGCACCAGCTTTTGTCAATGTGTCACGAAATAGCCAGATGGTTTTGGCATCCGGCACACGATCTTCAAGACCCAGCCCAAGGAACCGCATAAAACTCATACGGTCATTGATTTGATATTCCGTTTTTAGAGATGCCCTATAGTCTTTAACAAATGGACGCAACACTTCTGGAACTTTTACATTGCCTAGCAAAGTTATCGGCTTATCCCAGTGTTTTTTGTAGCCGAAGTACAGCACAAGCGTAATTACACCATAACGAGGAGCTTTCTTCTGTTCTTTATCTGCTAATAACTGTGCTCTATATGCAGCTCCATCATAGCTGATAACGCGCATGGGCATATCTGCATCGGCCTCTGTCTGATTTTCAAAACCTAGGAGTGCATAAGAAATCTTTTTTCAAAATTTTCTTATTCAAGATTTCTTTTCTATAATACAACTGTGTTCACGGGTCTTTTTATCGTAGCTTACGCCTACGAGAATTATTTCTTTGTAGTCAAGATTCTGCAAAACCTGCGGATAGTTGTTTTCCCTGATTTGGCTGAGGGCGGTATGGGCATCGTGGTTCCATTTTAGTTCTACTACGATGGCCGGGCGGTCGGCAAAGCGTTTTTTGGGGATGAACACGATATCAGCAAAGCCTTTGCCGGTGGGGAGTTCGCGTATCATCTGATAATGTTCACGAGCAGCGTAATAGGCCAGCGACAGGGTATAGGACAGAGCATTTTCATCGTTGTACTGGATATGACTGGTTTCCAGATGGGCTTCAGCGATTCCCTGCGCTACTGCAGCTTCATCGCCTGCTAAAGTTGCTTTTAACAGGGCTTTTGATTTTTTGATGGATCGCATGACTTCCGACCATTCAGAACGGGTGGTCGCGGTGACGAATTCGTCCATGATTTCCTTGTTAGGTACGAAGATTTCCTTGTTCGGTTCGTCATAGCCCAAATAGCCCAAGTGCACCAGCAAGGTCAGTACATCATCGGCGCTGTGGAAGGTAACCATATCATTGACGAAGGAACGGCTGTCGATTTCCACGCGGCCGCCCGCCATAACGGTCAGGATGGCATCGCGCAGGCCATCATAATTCATGTCAATGTAGACGCGCAGGGCTTCAAACGTCTCTGTCTGGTTCCAGTAGTTATTGAACTTACCCATCAGCATACTCTGCACTACGGAACGGGGGCTATATACCTCGCCGCAGCCTTCCAACCGATAGCCGTCATACCATTCTTTGGTCTGTATGAAGTCCATATTGTAGCGCTCACAGAGGGCTTTTACTTCGTCTTCAGTGAAGCCGGTATAAACCGCCAGCCTGCCCTGGTCCAGCATGGAAAATTCGGAGAACATATTGAGCGCTGAGTGGGTACCGTATTTTTTGATGGGCAGAATACCGGTCAAATAGGCAAGGGCAATGTATTCCTTGTCCTTTAGCCAGGCCCGCAGGAAGTCCAAATATTGCTCCTGCTGCTCCTTGTGATTCTTCTCCTCGCGGAGGATGCAGTCCCACTCGTCAATTATAATGATAAATTGGCGATGAGTTTCATTATAAATATCCTGTATAGTAAACAGCAGATTGTCCGGCATCAGAGCGAGAGTGGTTTTTACGTTTTTTAGCCCAGCAAGTCCAAAACATTACTGCTTATCTGATTGGCCTGTGCCAGCATAGCTTGTGATGATTGAGTGAGAATGTTCGCTTTTGCCATAGCCGTCATTTCTGCCGCCATATCGGCATCACGGATGACCGATTCACTGCTTTGCGTGTTTTCACTATTTGTGGTTAAATTTGCTTCTGTTGTGTCTAAACGGCTTATATAGGCACCTAACATAGTCGCTTGGTCAAGTGTATAACTTATGGCTTTATCAATGGAACCCATATAATTATCTGGATTATTCAGTTCGTCAGGTGTCGCTTCTTCGTATTTCTTAGTTGGATGGTGCCAATTTTCCTTGGCCATCGTGCCTAAAGCAAATTCAGCCTTTTTCTGCGTGGTAACATCCAAGTCTAAAATCCCTAAAGCTCTTGGACGCATATCCTCAATATAGCATCGGATATGCTGATTAGCCTTCGTCCCCGTGTGGATAATTAGCGGTTTTCCTATTACTTCCATAATTATATGCTGAGCAGGCACAGGCTCTTGCCCCCCATCATCTACATATATTATTGGCGAATTCTCAATTTTGATTGCCCCAGCGGTAGCATTAGAAGCTCCTGCACCAATAGCCTGTTTTGATGACCCCAACGGTTTTTTTACCATAAGCAAACTATTTGTAATGGTTATATCCAATACATGACCATCTTCACCACTACCTATTCCGGCACCTTGCGTACTTATCGTTTTGATTAAAGAATTATCTATGGTAATATTTCCTGCACTACTAAATAAACCTGTCCCAATAGTACCATCAAATGACTTACCATCAATCTTTGCATTTTTGATAACTATATCGCCAGCTAAAGCACTTGCACCACAACCAGCACCAATAGGTGCACCATAGGTATCAGGGTACCCTATCGTAAAATTACCACCATTAATTGTAATATTTCCCACATGAGCATCTGTTCCGGTGCCTATAACAGCACCACCAGCTTTATTAACCATATTATAGTTTCCACTGTTAATTGTAATATTAGCATTATTAGTGGTTTCATCTGCATCTGAACCAATAGTTGCACCAGCTGTAGCACCACCACCATCTACAGATGAAGGTGTTATATTCAAAGACGCATCGCCGCTCCCTTCCAGTGTAAGACCAGCCCCCGCATTTATAATTGCCTTCGATTGTACCCCTGCTGTCGGTGTTATTTTATTATTCCCTTTGGTCGTCAGCACATTATTGCTTCCGCTGAATTTTATAGCCGACTTATCCTGACTGTTGGTGATATTTACATTTTCCAACCACAAATTAGCATTTCCGCTACTGGGACCTTCAATATAAACATCGGTATACGTCGTAGAGGGCATCCCTTGCAACTTCACCCCTACCAAGCCATCAGCTATAGTAATCGTTCCCGTAAATCCTGTAGGAATTGTATATACGCCTGCCGTTGTAATATTTCCACTAGAAGGCAACTGTGTCGGGGGATCGTTTGGTTCAATAACCCCTGTCGATACCGGCTGGTATGGAGCAGGTATATCATCTTCGCCAATATTGCCACCACCGCCTTCACCGCCTGCTCCTCCACTTCCACCTATCCAATAATCTAGAATTCTATGCTTTGCATAATCCCCCATCAACAAAGGCTTGCCATTGTAATTTGTTGACACTGCGATATCTTCAATACTGGACTTTCTTTGGTCAATATCCTTTTGAATAATCAACCTGTCGGCATCACTATTATGGTCATTAGCGGCATTTATAGCCAACTCACGAATGCTGCGAAGTTCTTCCAAAATATTTTCCACGCCACCTGCTGCCACCTTTAATAAAGATGAACCTTTTTTGGTATTATCGATATCTTGGTCAAGGCCACGAATTTGTGTTCTCATTTTTTCGGAAATTGACCATTCTGAAGCACCATCGGCTGCTCCTACAATTTTTTGTCCAGTAGCCAGCCTAGTTATCTGCTTGCCTTTTTCGCGAATGTTTTTATTTAATTCTCCTAGAGACACGGTGGCCAACTGATTGTTTTTTACTACCATTGCCATAGTAACATCTCCTATTGCAGTAAGCTAAGTACAGACGAGCTGTTCTGATTGGCCTGTGCCAGCATAGACTGAGCACTTTGCATAAGCACATTGTTTTTTGTATAGTCAGTCATTTCCTTGGCCATATCCGCATCACGAATAATCGATTCGGAACTTTGGGTATTCTCACTAGCCGTGGTCAAGTTGGCTGCTGTGTATTCCATACGGCTGATGATGGCACCAATTGTCGTCTGGTATCCTAAAGCCCGATTAATCGATTTATCAAGCTGACGGATAGCCGCCGTAGCATCTGACCATGTAGTAACTTTAATCGCATTGCCATCTTTATCCATCACCCCTAATGCCTGAGCATGGATATCATTTATGGCAACATGTATACCATCATTTGATTTTGTTCCTGTCTGAAACATCCAACCACCAATTTTACGCTGAAAATCTGGCCATCCAACAGTAAGTCCATTAATAACGGTCTTCGCGTCATCTGGATAAATCCAATATTTTGTCGAACCACCTTCTGGCACAGTGGACTGGGAGGATTTGATTTCTTTTTCACCAGCATCCCAACCACTGATAGGCCCAACGTCAACGTTGTAAAGATTGATGGCACAATATTTCTTGTAGAAATTCTCCATTGATGTACTCTTGTCAATATCAGCCAAGAAACTATCCGTCAATGCCTTCTTCGTCAGGAATTTTCCTTTGGATGCGGCCGCTACAGCCTCGTCCAAACCATCATTTCCCTTTTCATCAAGCGTCTTCATAAAGCGCTGAATCGCTTCCTTTCCACTACCGCCGGACTGGTTCGCTAAATAGCGTAATAGCGCAAACCCACCAGCATACGGGGCCTGCTTATTTGCGCTGCTACCATCAGCGGAATCAAACATGCTTTTATAATCATCTTTTTTCAAAGCTGATAATTGATTATACAATCGCCCATCCGCACCATGAGTGAGTTCTGCCATCCCTTCGATTATATACAGAGGCAAATTCCCCATATCATCGATATTGGCCGCCATTACCGCATGTGTCATCTCATGGGCTATAGTACGGTCAAGATAATTTCCCGCTCCAGCCGTAGCAGATAATCCATTCACATCCTTCATATCCATATCCTTGTAATAACTCATGTTAACATGGAGTTCTAACGCATTAGCTTTGCCACCAATTGCCGTATAAGAAACATGCGCCAGTGTACCAGTTGTTCCTTCTTCCTCCAAAATAACTTTCATTTCAGCAATTGTAGTACCATCTTCCCTGAAATCCATACCATAAGATTCCTTAATCAGTTCCAGACTATTTTCAATCCATTCACTGTTAAGCGCCTTGATTATTTGCTGATTGACATTTTCTGCAGCTTGATTCGAGGTATCGAACAATGGCTTGCCATTGAACGTAGCACTGGCGTTGTCATCCATCTGCGATACCATTTGGTCGATTTCCTTCTGAATTGTTGCACGATCCATATCGGTATTCGTGTCATTGGCTGCATCAATGGCTTTTTCTTTCAGCGTCTTCATTATGTCTATGTTCGACTGCAGCGCCCCTTCTGCCGTCTTCAACATGCTGGTAGCATTCTGTGTATTGGCCTTGGCCTGATCCAGTCCACGGATACGCACACGCATTTTTTCGGAAATGGCATAACCTGAAGCATCATCGGCGGCACCATTAATTTTCATGCCGGAAGATACTTTCTGCAGGCTCTTGCTCAGGGCTGCTGAATTTTTGTTCAATGTATTTAAGGTATTAATGGATTCCTTGTTGTTTTTCACTACCATTGCCATATTATTTACCTCCATGTTTACGAGGTCTATTTACCGTATCATATGGTATATCGGCAGATTGGGAAAATTCTTAAATTGGGTTGTGTACGTCAAAAAAGCACAAGTCCTTTTTGTGGACTTGTGCCTTTAATGAACGATTATGCAGCTGCTTAGTCTCTGCTGAGCATATCACCTTTTTGTATTTTTTCTTTGCTTTCGGTAATGCGGCAGATGGTTTCTTCTTTGCCGATTTCGAGGACTTCGACACGGCCGATTTCTTTTTCGTTGCGAATTACGGCCAAGGATTCACCGACAAAGAATTTGGCTGCGGAACCTTGGTCAACGGTAAGGATTTCGCCTTTCACGCTGGTAATCCGTCCCACGCCGACTTTTTTCGTGGTGTCCACCGGATTGGTCAGGTCTTCCACGAATTTTTCTGCGACAAAGTTGCAGGCATTTTTGAAGGCTTCCGGCGCATTCTTGCCGCCGCGGACGGCGGTATAGGTCTTGCTCAGAATGGCAATTTCCTTCTGGCAGTTGATGAACTGCAGTTCCACGACCATCTTGCTCTTGTACGGAGCTTCAAAGCCGGACAGAATGCGGTCCACCATCGAGGTACCGCCCTTTCTATGGGTGTTTACCTCGTTGATTTTGCCGCAGACGACGAAGCGCGCGCCAAGTTCTCTGCCGGCCTGTGCTGCCGACTGGACATCAGCGGTTATTTTTTTGGCATCCATCGTCATCAGTTTGTCTTCATAGGTAACCGGCTCCATGACCGTGTAGGTGCCATCGCCCTTGAATTCGATATTGATTCTGCTGGTCATCATTTTGATAATGTCTTCCGCATCCTGATCGTCTTCATAGTCCGTCAGGGTAAAGCCCTGCTGCAGGGGCAGAATCAGTACCGTTCTGGGGGCCGCTGCGCAAACAGCGGTCAGCGCGGTCATCAGGCACATTACCGTGAAGATCAGCTTGTAAAGGTTTCGCCTAATGTTCACTTGTTTTCGTCCTTTCAATGATTTACCCCCTTCAGGGGGAAATGTCCGCGGAGGCCATCTCCTCTAAAGGGGGCAGCAATTCTTTATTTATCGCATGATGCTTTTCTTATTTGCTCATTGCTTCCTGTACAGCAACGGCAACGGCTACGGTCATGCCAACCATCGGGTTGTTGCCGGCGCCGATAAGGCCCATCATGTCAACGTGTGCCGGTACGGAGGAGGAACCTGCGAACTGGGCATCGCCGTGCATACGGCCCATGGTATCGGTCATACCATAGGAAGCCGGGCCTGCTGCCATGTTGTCCGGATGGAGCGTACGGCCCGTGCCGCCGCCGGAGGCAACGGAGAAGTACTTCTTGCCGTTTTCGATGCAGTCTTTCTTGTAGCAGCCTGCAACCGGATGCTGGAAGCGGGTCGGGTTCGTGGAGTTACCCGTGATGGAGATATCCACGTTCTCGAGTTTCATGATGGCAACGCCTTCCTGTACGGATTCGGCACCGTAACAGCGAACTTTAGCACGGAGGCCATCGCTGTAAGCGATTTCTTTGACAATGTTTACTTTGTCAGCCTTGAAATCGTATTCGGTTTCTACGAAGGTGAAACCGTTGATGCGGCTGATAATCTGAGCAGCGTCTTTGCCGAGGCCGTTCAGGATAACGCGCAGGGGGTTCTTACGAACTTTGTTGGCCGTCTGTGCGATACCGATAGCACCTTCAGCAGCAGCAAACGATTCGTGGCCGGCCAGGAATGCAAAGCAGCCAGCTTCTTCGGACAGCAGCATAGCGCCGAGGTTACCATGGCCCAGACCTACTTTACGATGGTCAGCAACGGAGCCCGGTACGCAGAAAGCCTGGAGGCCTTCGCCGATAGCTTTGGCAGCGTCAGCAGCAGCCGTGCAGCCCTTCTTGATGGCGATAGCAGCGCCGAGGGTGTAAGCCCATTTTGCGTTTTCAAATGCAATCGGCTGCAGGTCGCCTACGATGTCGTAAGCTTTTACACCTTTTTCATCGCAGATTTTCTTGGCATCTTCAATGGAAGCAATACCATACTTTTTGCAAACTTCATTAATCTGGTCAATACGGCGTTCATAGCCTTCGAATAATGACATTATATTCATCCTTCCTTAACTTACAGTGACTTGGCGAAAAATCGGTGTTTCGCGAAATTATTCTTCGCGCGGGTCAATCGTCTTAACGGCGTCAGCGAAACGGCCTTTGGTGCTGGTGTTGGCTTTGATGGCTTCGTTAGCATCTTTGCCGGCACGTACAGCTTCCATAACTTTGCCGAGCTGCACAACTTCGTAACCGATTACGCGGTTTTCGCTGTCCAGACCGAGTTTCGTTACATAGCCTTCTGCAAGTTCGAGGTAACGGGGACCCTTCTTGAGCGTGCTGTAGAGCGTACCCGTCTGGCTGCGCAGACCTTTGCCAAGGTCATCGAGGCCAGCGCCGATGGGCAGACCGTCATCGGAGAATGCAGTCTGGGAACGGCCATAAGCAATCTGCAGGAAGAGTTCGCGCATAGCGGTGTTGATGGCATCGCATACGAGGTCCGTGTTCAGGGCTTCGAGAACCGTGAGGCCCGGCAGGATTTCTGCTGCCATAGCTGCGGAATGGGTCATACCGGAGCAGCCGATGGTTTC
>DJYL01000179.1:8260-18871 GCA_002448495.1 Pseudoselenomonas ruminantium
CCCTGCTGCGGAGCGCACCAGCCAATGCCGTGCGTCAGGCCGCTGATGTCCTGTACGTTCTTGGATTTTACCCATTTGCCTTCTTCAGGAATGGGAGCAGCACCATGGTGTACTTCCTGGGCTACGCATGCCATGTCTTCCACTTTTTGTGAATAAGCAATCATTGTTCGTATTCCTCTCTTTTTCTAAAATATAATACTTGAGGAGCAGCCTTAGGGCAAAGGGCTAGCATGGGCAGGCTATTGCCTGCCCTCTTTGCTCAAAGAATGCTGCCTCTGTCCTGCTGATTAAAGTTCCACCAGATTCTTGCCCGTCATTTCGGCCGGAATCTCTACACCTGCCAGCGTTAAAAGAGTCGGGGCGATATCGCAGAGGGCGCCGTCCTTAACGGACTTGACGCGGTCAGATACCACGATGAAGGGTACAGGGTTGGTGGTGTGCTTGGTGAAGGGCTGGTCGTTTTCGTAGTCCATCATCTTGTCGGCGTTGCCGTGGTCTGCCGTGATGCAGACTTCGCCGCCGACTTCGCGGATGGCGTCTACGAAACGGCCCACACAGGTGTCTACCGTTTCCACGGCCTTGATGACAGCCGGGAATACGCCGGTATGACCAACCATGTCGCAGTTTGCATAGTTCAGGATGATGAAGTCGTATTTGCCGGATTTGATGGCTTCTACGACTTTATCCGTAACTTCCACCGCGCTCATTTCCGGCTGGAGGTCGTAAGTAGCAACCTTCGGGGACGGAACGAGGATGCGGTCTTCCCCCTTATAGGGTTCTTCCACGCCGCCGTTGAAGAAGAACGTCACGTGAGCGTACTTTTCGGTTTCGGCAATGCGCAGCTGGGTCATGCCCTTATTCTGGATGATTTCGCCCAGGGTATTATTGATGGATTCCGGCGGGAAAGCGACCAGCGCGTTCATGCCGTCTTCATACTGGGAGAAGGTAGCGAACGGAATCTTCAAAGTTTCATCGCGTTCAAAACCGTCAAAAGTCTCATCCACAAAGGAATGCGTGAGCTGACGGGCACGGTCCGGACGGAAGTTGAAGAAGATAGCGCCGTCGCCGTTCTTCATGCCTTCGTAGCCTTTGACGACAAACGGAACCACAAATTCATCGTTCACCTCATTATCATAGCTGGCTTTAAGACCTGCTACGGCGCTGTCAGCGCTGACGCCTTCGGCATGGGTGATGGCTTCATAAGCCTTGACTACGCGTTCCCAACGGTTGTCGCGGTCCATAGCGTAGTAACGGCCGCTGACGGTTGCAATGCAGCCGGCACCGATTTCCTTGCACTTTGCTTCGAGTTCTTCGAGGTAAGGCTGTGCGCTCTGGGGCGGTACATCACGGCCATCGAGGAAGGCATGTACATAAACTTCCTTGATGTCGTTCTTCTTCGCCATTTCGAGCAGCGCATAGAGATGGTCCTGATGGCTGTGCACGCCGCCCGGAGAAACGAGCCCCATAAGATGCAGGGCACCGCCCTTTTCCTTCACGCCGTTTACGATTTCAAGCAGGGCTTTGTTCTTGAAGAAGTCGCCGTTCTTGATGTCGCGGGTGATGCGGGTCAGCTGCTGATAGATGATGCGGCCGGCACCGATGTTGGTGTGACCAACTTCGGAGTTGCCCATCTGACCATCCGGCAGGCCGACGTATTCGCCGGAAGCCTGCAGCTGGCTGTTCTTGTATTTGGCAAGAAGTCCATCGAGTACAGGGGTGTTGGCTACCTGTACGGCGTTGTTCTTGTCGGTCTTGTCACCGAGGCCGCAGCCATCCATGATGATGAGGGCCACCGGTGCATTTTTAAGAGTTGCCATATTGATTTTTTGCTCCTTCTAAAAAACACAAAGGAAACGGATTAGAAGTTTACGATTTCGCTGAAGTCCTGAGCCTTGAGCGATGCGCCACCTACGAGAGCACCGTCAACATTCGGCTGCTGCATGAGGTCTTTGATCGTAGCCGGTTTTACGCTGCCGCCGTACTGGATGCGAATAGCGTCAGCTGCCGTCTGGTCGAATTTCTTGGCAACAGCTTCGCGGATAGCCTTGCAGACTTCTTCAGCCTGGTCAAAGGTAGCCGTCTTGCCCGTGCCGATAGCCCAGATCGGTTCATAAGCGATGACGAGTTTGGCAACTTCGTCTGCTTTGAAGCCTTCGAGAGCAGCGTTAATCTGGGCAACGACATGGTCGATGTACGTGCCAGCTTCACGGATTTCGAGACTTTCACCGCAGCAGATAATCGGCGTGATGCCGGCAGCAAAAGCAGCACGAGCGCGCTTATTTACGCCTTCGTCCGTTTCACCGAAGTAGTCACGGCGTTCGCTGTGGCCGAGGACAACGTAATCTACGCCGATTTCGTTCAGCATACCCGTGGAGATTTCGCCCGTGAAAGCACCTTTGGCTTCCCAATGTACATTCTGTGCGCCAACATGAATGTTGGTGCCCTTTACTGCTTCAGCGACAGAAGAAAGAGCCGTAGCCGTCGGGCAAACCACAACGTCTACTTTGGCATCCTTAACCAGAGGAGCCAGAGCCTTAACCAGCTCAACGCCTTCCTTAATCGTGTTGTTCATTTTCCAGTTACCGGCAATAATCGGAGTTCTAGCCATTTATATAGCCTCCCAGTAATTTTATTGTTATAAGACCAGTTAGCGGTAAGAACCTCATCCACCGCTAACGCGGTCCCGTACGGGGTGTCCACCGGACACCCGCGGCAAAGCCGCCCCCAAAGGGGAAGGCTTTTACTTTTATTTCGAAAAGATAACGCGTACTCGTTGCCCAGCGCCCAAGGAGGGGCGCAGGCGGACGTAAATCCCGTGATGGGATTTCAGTCCGCGTTTTCTTTTGGATACTTTTCTTTGCGCCAAAGAAAAGTATCACCACTTACTTATTTATCTGCAATAGCAGCTATGCCCGGCATTTCTTTGCCTTCGAGGAATTCCAGCGTTGCACCGCCACCGGTGGAAACGTGGGAAATCTTGTCCGTGAGGCCGGTCTTTTTGAGGGCTGCAACGGAGTCGCCGCCGCCAACGATGGAGATAGCGCCTTCTTCCGTAGCCTTAGCCACAGCTTCAGCCACAGCCAGCGTACCTTTGGCAAAGGCATCGAATTCGAATACGCCCATAGGACCGTTCCAAACAACCGTCTTAGCGCCTTTGAGGGCTTCCACGTATTTAGCGGAAGTCTTGTCGCCAGAATCGAGTGCCTGCCAGCCATCGGGAACTTTGTCTACGTCTACCATCTTCGTGTTGGCATCAGCAGCGAATTTGTCGGCGATAACGAGGTCAACCGGCAGGATTACTTCTACGCCCTTTTCTTCGGCTTTCTTTAAGAGTTCACGAGCCAGGTCGTACTTGTCCGGTTCGCAGAGGGATGCACCGATGGGCAGGCCCTTGGCTGCATCGAAGGTATGTGCCATGCCGCCGCCGATGATGATCTTGTCGACCTTTTCAATCATGTTGCTGATTACGCCGATTTTATCGGAAACCTTGGCACCGCCGATGATGGCCACGAACGGATGCTGCGGAGCTTCGAGGGTCTTGCCGATGTAGTTGATTTCTTTTTCCATCAGGAAACCGGCAACCACTTCCGTGTACTGTGCGATACCAGCGTTGGAAGCATGACCGCGATGGGATACACCGAAAGCATCGTCAACAGCAACGTCAGCAAGGCTAGCCAGCTGTTTAGCAAATTCGGGGTCATTTTTCTTTTCGGCTTTGTGATAACGGAGGTTTTCGAGCAGCAGAACTTCGCCGGGCTTGAGGTCAGCAGCAGCTTTTTCTGCTTCGGGGCCTACGCAGTCGGCAGCCCATTTTACATCTTTGCCGAGGAGTTCAGACAGATGTGCAACGAGGTGCTTCGTGGAGAACTGCGGCTCACGAGCTTCGGTCGGACGACCGATATGGCAGGCCAGAATTACAGCTGCGCCGTTATCGAGCAGGTAGTTGATGGTCGGCAGCGTGCGTACCATACGGGTGTCGTTGGTGATGTTCTGATGTTCATCGAACGGAACGTTGTAGTCAACGCGGACAAATACTTTTTTGCCCTTGACGTCAATATCTTTCAGGGTTTTCTTATCCATTTGTAAACCTCCAGCATTAAAAATTGAGGTCCGGCCCAATACACTTCTATAGGCCGGACCTCAATAGATCTTCGTTTTATGAAGTTTTTACGCTACAATCAAATCATTAGCCGAGTTCAGCGAAGTATTTGATCGTACGAACCATCTGGCTCGTGTAGCTGTTTTCGTTGTCGTACCAGGATACAACCTGTACCTGCGTGCCACCTTCAACGGGGTTAACCATCGTCTGCGTAGCATCGAACAGGGAACCGAAACGCATGCCAACGATATCGCTGGATACGATTTCTTCCGTGTTGTAACCGAAGGATTCCGTAGCTTCTTTCTTCATCTGTTCGTTAATCTGTTCAACCGTTACGTTGCCCTTAACAACAGCGTTGAGGATCGTCGTGGAACCAGTCGGGGTCGGAACGCGCTGTGCAGCACCGATCAGTTTGCCCTTCAGTTCAGGAATTACGAGGCCGATAGCTTTTGCAGCACCCGTGGAGTTCGGAACGATGTTGCAAGCTGCTGCACGGCTGCGGCGGAGGTCGCCTTTACGCTGCGGGCCATCCAGAGTCATCTGGTCGCCAGTGTAAGCGTGAATCGTGCACATGATACCGGACTGAATCGGAGCCAGGTCGTTAAGAGCCTTAGCCATCGGAGCAAGGCAGTTCGTCGTGCAGGATGCAGCGGAGATAACCTTGTCTTCCTTCGTCAGGGTTTCATGGTTTACATTGTATACGATAGTCGGGAGGTCGTTACCAGCCGGAGCGGAGATAACAACTTTCTTAGCGCCTGCAGCCAGATGTGCAGAAGCTTTTTCTTTGGAAGTGTAGAAACCAGTGCATTCGAGAACTACGTCTACATCATGCTTAGCCCAAGGAATATCCTTAGCGTCCTTGCAAGCATAGATTTTGATTTCTTTGCCGTTAACGGTGATGCTGTCTTCGCCAGCCTCTACCTTGTCAGCATATTTGTATCTGCCCTGCGTGGAATCATACTTGAGCAGGTGTGCGAGCATCTTCGGGCTCGTGAGGTCGTTGATTGCAACTACTTCATAACCCTCAGCGTCGAACATCTGACGGAAAGCGAGACGGCCAATACGGCCAAAACCATTGATAGCAACTTTTACTGCCATTTGAAAAATACCCCCTAAATTTTTTAGAAGTTTCAGTTCTTACAACGTCTATAATACAATAACTCCCCCACAATTGTCAATCTTTTTATCATAAATTTCAGCAATTATTCGATGAATCGCGGAGATTTTTTTCAAAAAATTCATACCTAACCTTTCGCATGCATTATATTCGGACAAAACCGCGATAAATACTGAAAAACAATACTATTAATTGTATACAAATAAGCGGTGACAAGTTTTTAACCTTGTCACCGCTTGTAATCAGCGATAAATATTGTTTATAACGCCGTTGTTCCAGTTTTGCCACAGGCAAAACTTCCTCTTAGCGTTTTCCTAAAGGACTAGCTTTGCTTCGCAACGAGGCAATTTTCTTGCCTCGTTATACCTTTTATGCGGTTTCGTCTTCTTTTTCGAGTTTTTCCAGTTCGAGCATGGCCTGCACGTAGATGGCGCACTCCAAGCGCTTCTTCTGGATTTCGCAGCCAACTTCGTAGGGCTTTCTTATATCGCCGTGGAACAGGTCGGCGTTGGCATGGCAGCCGCCGGAGCAGAAGAATCTCGACCAGCAGTCGCGGCATTTTTCCTTATTCAGCACATGGCTTTCGCGGAAGTACGCGGGCAGTTCGGTATTGGTCACGCCTTCATCCAGCGAGCCTAAGCGGTAGCCCTCGCGCCCCACAAACTGATGGCAGGGATAGAGGTCGCCGTTTTCCGCCACGGCAAAGTATTCGTGACCGGCACCGCAGCCGGACAGGCGCTTGGCCACGCAGGGGCCGTTGGAAAGATCCATGTTGAAATGGAAGAAGAAAAAGCCTCTGCCTTCGCGGTGGCGCTGCATATAAGCATCGGTGAGCTTATCGTATTCTTCGCGGATGCGGGGCAGATCTTCCTCGGTAAAGCCCAGAGGGCTGTCCTTCAAGACCACCGGTTCCATCGAGAGGATGTCAAAGCCTTCATCATTCATGGACAGAACGTCCTTCGTGAAGTCCATATTCTTCTTCGTGTAGGTGCCGCGCAGATAGGTGTAGACACCGCGGTAATCCCACTCACCGCCCTTGCGGGAGTCGAGGCATTTATGGAAGTTCCTGAGGGCGCGGTCATAGGAACCATTGCCGCCCACATCCGGACGCATGGCATCGTGGACTTCCTTGCGGCCATCGAGTGAGAGCACGAGGGAGAAATTGTTGTCGTTAAGCCATTTGATGTTTTCATCATTCAAGAGCAGACCGTTGGTCGTAAGCGTCAGCTTGAATTTCTTGCCCGTTTCCTGCTCACGCTTGCGCGCGTATTCGGTCACAGCCTTGACGGTCTTCATGTTGATGAGGGGTTCGCCGCCGAAAAAGTCCATTTCAAGGTGCTTTCTGGGGCCGCTGCTCTTAATTAAGAAATCAACGGCTTTCATGCCGGTTTCCGGGCTCATGATGGCACGCTCCTGCCCATAGCTGCCGCCATCGCCGAAGCAGTATTTGCAGCGCAGATTGCAGTCCTGCGCAATCATCAGGCACAGGGATTTTACGAGGCCCTTCTGCTTGAAGGTCGGCGGTACGTCAATATCCGGGGCAAAAAGCTCGCCCTCGTCCATCAGCGCATGCAGTTCGTTGAGCGCTTCGGCTAAATCCGCCTTTTTATAGGTATTTTCCCAGACGGCAATCACTTCGGCATCATTTCCCCCCGTAAAGGTGTCCATGATGTCGTAAATCATTTTATCGATAACGTGCACGGCACCGCTGTTGATGTCGAGCAGAATATAGGTACCGTTTTGCACGAATTTATGAATTCTGGCTTTCATTGTAACTCCTAACTTTCCTAAAAGTAAAAAGCCCTCCCCAATGGGAAGGCCCGTAATAAAGCAAAGTGCTTACTTTTCGCAAACCTGATTGCCTACCGTGCAGGAAGTCTTGCACGCGGACTGGCAGGATGCCTGGCACTCGCCGCAGCCGCCGGTTTTCAGGGTCTTCTGCATGGATGGTTTGTTGACCGTCTTGATGTGTTTCATCATTAGCCCTCCTCGTCAAAAATAAAATCTCCTTACATCATAGCACGTTAAGCGCCATAATACAAGGAGATTCCCTAATTATTTCTGACTATTCACCATATGCTGCTGGCGGAAAGTGACCGGCGTAAGCTTGAGGCTTTCGGCAAAGTCATAGGCAAGTTTAAGATGTGCCCCTACCGCATCAGGCGTATGGGCATCGGAACCCAAGGTGACAAAGTGCCCGCCCATTTCCTGATACCGCTTGTAGATGGGGGCAAGTTTTGTAAGAGCTGTCCTGTCCCCCAGACGGCGGGTGTTGATTTCCAGCACCACATCACGGGTGATGGCGGTCTTGATGACCGCATCAATCTCATCGGCAAATTCCGCATAATCGATGTTTACATCTTCATAGGGCGCATAGCGGCAGATATAGTCGATATGCCCTAATACATTGGCAAAGGCATGTGCCTTGAGGTTTTCCGCCATCTGCACAAAGTAACGGTGATAGGCCGTATGCTTGTCCTTGCCTTCATAGTAATCGGGATAATAAATATCCAAATCATCCACCATATGCTGCGAACAGATAATCTGGTCAAAAGGCACCCGCCGGGAAAATTCCTCGCTGAAATCGCGCGTGCTCTCCCGCATGCCGATTTCCACGCCCAGCCGCAGGCAATCGCTCCGCAGACGGTTATACGCCCGCCAATAAGCATGGGGCGCAAAGGAAAAGGTCTTGCCCTCGCGGCTTGTGTATTCGGCATCCAGATGCTCCGTAAAGACCAGACCAATTCCCTGCTTTTCAGCAAAAGCCAGAGCCTCTGTCGCCTTCATCTCCGAATCGGCGGAAAACTCCGTGTGAATATGGCTGTCAAAAATCATCTTCTCACACTTTCCTTTTGTTCAAGACTTCAGCCGGCCTGCTGGGCTGCATAAGCCTCCTGCAAGGCTTTGGCCAGCTGGTCGGGACAGGAAGTCGGGCGCGGGCCGCAGGTGTTTCCGGCAAAGCGCTCAATGACATAGTCCATATCCATGCCCGCCACCAGTTTGGCAATGCCTGCGGTATTGCCGGCACAGCCGCCTTCAAACTCAACGGACTTAATGGTTTTGCCCTCCAGCTCCACGGTTATCTTCTTGCTGCAGGTTCCCTTGGTCTTGTATTCGTACTTCATTATGCTCTCCTAAAATCGTTTATTTTTTCTTGCTGTCTTCTTTTTCCTGCTTTAATGGCGTTAAAGCAAAGTTCTGGAGATTGCCCTGCTTGTCAAACAGGAATACACAGCGCACCACCGGCTCCTTGTCAAAGGCCATGAGATAGGTAAGCTGGTCGGCTTGGTCAAAACGCGTCCAGCCCACGAAACGGGAGGCTTTGTACTTGCCCAGACTCTTTTCCATATCCTTGCTGATATCCGTAATGCGCTTCACGTCGATTTCCTTCTGCGCCTCGGCGCCCATCAGTTTCAGCGTATCAGCCGGCTTATTCTTCACCAGCATGGTATCCGTCCAGGCAGCCGCCTTCTGCTGCTGAGCAGACATCATTTCCGCTTCCGGCGTAGCCGCCATAGCCACGGCGGAAACACTGAGCATCGCACCCAATACCAAAGCTGTAATTTTTTTCTTCACTACAATCACCTCATAAACTTTTACATGGACACATCGGTTACAATGCCGTCCTTTGTATAAACATAAATACGCTTGCCGTTGTGGTTGAATACATACTGCCGGAGCGTCTGCCCATTTTCACGGGTTTCGCTGACGCGGGCCGGTTCGCCAAAAGCGGCTGTTATATTATCTTCGCCATCACCTGCGCGAATTCCTCCATATTTTCCCTGCGAAAGATTTTCCGCATGTTTCTGCGCGTTTTCCCGATCCTGTTTGGCTTCCTTCTCCGCCTCCTCATTCATGGCAATAATCAGCCGCTGGAAGGGCACGATTTTCTCGGAAAGCTTGCCCTCATAGCCTGCCGGCATATCCTGCACGATGGACAGGAGCTTCCTGTCCGTATTCACGTCCTTGTTCGTCATATGCCCCCGGTAGCTGGCCACCTGATTCATGGCTTCAGCATAAGCCAGCAGCATGGCGGCATCCGGACAGGCTCCGTCAAGATTTTCCACCAGTTTTTCATCATGGAAATCCTGCAAAAGATGTACGGCTTCTTCCGTTTTTTCCCGGTCCGGGTGGTTGA
Source organism: Pseudoselenomonas ruminantium (assembly GCA_002448495.1). Lineage (GTDB taxonomy): Bacteria > Bacillota > Negativicutes > Selenomonadales > Selenomonadaceae > Selenomonas_A > Selenomonas_A ruminantium_I. Next base: position 17,615 of record DJYL01000179.1, read on the forward strand.
AATTGAGCTGGCTCAGAATGGCTGCGGCCTGTTCGTAACGCTGAGTCATATTTTCCCGCTGGTCGCGGTCAAAATCGGAAGCCGTGCTGGTTTTCGTGCGGCTGTCCATCTCTCCGTAGCCCTTAAAGCCGCCGATAAAACCTGCAGACAGTGCCAGCAAAACAAAAATGGCCGTCATCCTGTAATTGTGCTGGCGAAAATATCGGCCCGCCACAATCAAAAAGAGTAACGGGCATACAATAAGCAAACAAAGTGCAAATAATGACATCAAATTCCCCCTTGGGCAATAGACTGCAAATCATTTTTATTATAACACAACCTTCCCCAAGGGAAAACAGGGCTAAAGTCCCTATCCCTTGGGGAAGGCCGTCATTTATCCTTGCAGTTCTACTTCACGGAAGGAGGTAATGGCACCGCTTTTCACGCCGTCAATCAGTTCCCGGATAATCTGCGGGTCTGTGTAGTCAAAGGGCAGGAAGCAATGCTCCGCCTGATTGTAAAAGCTGCGCATTTCATTTTCTATCCCGCGGATATCGGCTTCCAGCCTTGCCTTGCGCCGCTCATGCGCCTTGCCCGCCTGCACATAGGAAACGCTGGTCACGCCCAGCCATACCGCGAAGAAGAAGGTCCATGGTACGCCGGGGAAAAATCCGGTGAGAATCAAATAGAAGAACAAGGTCGCAATCCCGCCGCCGATGGTGTAATTGGCAAGCTGCGGCTCGGCATTCTGGGCGCACATCAGCCACAAATCCCCCAAAGTCGCGTATTTGCCGCGGATATGGGCAAAGTAGGCCTGCAGGCGATTGAGCTCGGAGAGCATGCGCTCTTTTTCCGGCGGTACATCTTCCAGCTGCTGCAGGGCAACCAGCTTCGGCATGGCTTCCAAAATCTGCCTTGCACCATCATCGCCCACAAAGCGGGTCATTACATCTTCCTGCCCGGCTTCTGCCGGTTCTCCGCAGAAGGTACACTCCTTCGTTCCTTCTTCAATAATACAGCCACATTTCTTGCAAATCATTGTCCTTCCTCCTTTCTCACCGAAGAACATCCTTTGATTCTATATCGGTGAATTTCGTCAATGATTAATAGTACTATGCAAAAAAGTTTTGATAGGTATTATTTTTCGCTATGGACGGCAAAATCCCTGCCAAGAGAATGATTTTTAATTGAAAATTAATAAATTGCGGTTTATCGGGCAGTTTGTGCTGAAGGTATCCCGTCCATGCGTTGTTCGGGGTGAACGGGGAGTAATTTTTC
>DJYL01000104.1 GCA_002448495.1 Pseudoselenomonas ruminantium
GGCATTATCTATGATGCAGAGTTCTTTGCCTTTTTGGAGTCCAACAGGGAGGCGGTACTAGCACTGGAACCGGATGCACTGGTGCATATCATCGCCCGTTCCTGTGAGATAAAGGCAGCGGTGGTGAGTGAGGATGAAAAAGAAGCGGGATTGCGCCGGATTCTGAACTTTGGCCATACCATTGCCCATGCCATTGAAAAGGAAACGGGCTATGTGCGCTATAATCATGGTGAGGCCGTAGCAACGGGCATGATTGGCGCAGCTTATATCAGCCGGGAACTGGGGCTGATTGGCGAAAATGAATATAACCGCGTGCGGGAGATGATTGCACGCTACAACCTGCCCCAGCAGGCTGCAGGTGTAACCGTGGAGGCCATGTACGGCGATATCTTCCACGACAAGAAAACCGTAGGCGGTAAAGTGACCTGGGTACTGATGGATAAAATAGGTCAGGTTATCTGCCGGAATGATGTACCGGCAGAAGCTGTAAAAAAAGCTATGGCGGCAGTAAGTGTCTGAAAAAAATTGCAGGGAATGTGCTTTATAGCGCAATCATTGCCAAGGGCGCTGATAGCCGTTGACTTTCATCAGGATTAATGTGATAATTAGGTACAGTGAAATGAATGTGAATGGTGAACATTTTTTACTTGCAGGAGGGCTTTTTCATGAAGAAACCGATTTTTCGTGGCGCAGGCGTAGCCATCATTACGCCGTATACGGAAGATGGCATTAACTTTGACGAGCTGGGACGGATTATTGATGACCAGATAAAGAATCATACGGATGCCATCATCATCACCGGTACTACAGGTGAGTCTGCCACGATGAGCGATGCAGAACATCGTGCCGCCATCAAGTTTGCCGTAGACCATGTAAAGGGGCGCGTGCCGGTAATTGCGGGGACCGGCTCGAACGAAACCAGCTATGCAGTGGAGCTTTCCCAATATGCGGAAAGCGTGGGCGCGGATGCCCTGTTGGTGGTAACGCCGTACTACAATAAATGCACACAGAAGGGACTTATTGCCCATTACACGGCGATTGCCGATGCGGTAAATATCCCCATTATCCTCTATGATGTGCCTTCCCGCACGGGGGTGGCGATTGCGACCTCCACTTATGTGGAACTTTCCAAGCATCCCAATATTGTGGCGGTAAAAGAAGCCAACGGCGACCTGTCCAAGATTCTGCGCCTGCGGGCGGCTGTTGGCGATGATTTGGTGCTCTATTCCGGCAATGACGACCAGATTGTGCCGATTCTGTCACTGGGCGGTCAAGGTGTAATCTCGGTGCTTTCTAACGTGGCACCTCAGCAGACGCATGATATGTGTCAGGCATTCTTTGACGGCGATACGAAAAAAGCAGAAAAAATGCAGGTGGAATATGCTGACCTTATCGATGCCCTGTTCTGCGAGGTCAATCCGATTCCTGTCAAGGTTGCCATGCGCAAACTTGGCTATGCCGCAGGCCCACTGCGCATGCCTCTGTCGGAGATGGAGCCACAGCACGAAAAACAGTTAGAAGATGCCCTGCGCAACCACGGCTTGATTAAGTAAGAAGATTTTAAGCCTTCCCCTATGGGGAAGGCTTTTTTAATGAAGGAAAGGGATATTATGCACGGAGTTTTTGATATTGTCGGGCCGGTGATGATTGGCCCCTCCAGTTCCCATACCGCAGGGGCGGTACGGCTGGGGCTGATGGCTCGGAAAATTTTAGGCGAAGAAGCGGTGCGGGCGGAAATCAACCTGCACGGTTCCTTTGCCCGTACCTATCGGGGGCATGGCACGGATAAGGCCCTGATTGCGGGGATTTTGGGATTTGCTCCGGAGGATGAACGCATTCGCAGCGCTTTGCAGATTGCTGCCGGCAAGGGCTTGGATTTCAGTTTTCAAACGGTGAATCTGGAAGAGGCCCACCCTAATACGGCGGTTATCTATCTGGTGGGGCAGTCCGGACGTACGGCAAGAATCCGGGGCGCATCTGTCGGCGGCGGCAATATCATGATTTCCAATATCGACGGCTATCAGGTGGAACTGACCGGAGGATATCCTGCCCTCATTACCATTCACCATGACTGCCCCGGCGTCATCACGCGAGTTACGCAGATACTGGCGCATGCGGCGGTGAATATCGCCTTTATGCGGGTATCCCGTCAGAACCGTGGCGAAACAGCCATGATGATTATGGAACTGGACGAGGAGCCTGCGGCAGAAGTTATTGAGGAATGCCGGCAGGCTGAAAGCGTGGAATATGCCTTTGCTATTCCGGCCATTTGAGATTTGAGGAGCATAGGTTTATGATTAACTTTAATAATATCGAAGAATTAATCGTTCTGGCCGAGGAAGCGGGCACATCCCTGCATGAAATCGTCATCAGGCGGGAAATGCAGGACAGCCAAAAAAAGCGGGAAGAAGTGCTTCTTTCCATGCAGAAGAACTGGCAGGTTATGCAGGCCTCCATTGAGCGGGGGATAAAGAATACGGAAAAATCCCTGAGCGGCCTTACCGGTGGTGATGCCAAAAAACTCTATGCCTACCGGCGGCAGGGATACATGGGGCAGGAAGTGCTAAGCGCCGCCGCCTATGCAGTGGGCATCAGCGAAGTCAATGCGGTCATGGGGCGTATCGTGGCCTGTCCGACAGCCGGTTCCTGCGGCATTGTACCGGCGGCACTCTATGCGGCAAAGATGGAACGCAATGCAAGCGATGAAGCGATTGTAAACGCCCTCTTTACCGCTGCCGGAATTGGCATGGTCATTGACCAGAATGCCTCCATTGCCGGAGCTGCGGGCGGCTGTCAGGCCGAATGTGGCACAGCAGCAGGTATGGCGGCTGCGGCTCTGGTCGAACTTGCGGGGGGAAGCCCCAAGCAAATCGGCAATGCGGTGGCCTTATCCATCAA
>DJYL01000238.1 GCA_002448495.1 Pseudoselenomonas ruminantium
TCTTTATTTACGGCATAGTTCTGACGCACATCCTGAAGCAGCGAACGCATAATCTCCATGCCCTCGGTATTGGAAAGCCGTCCGACACGCTGTTCAAAATCCTTTGTCGACTGCACGGTCAGAACGATTGCATACTGCTGTTTGCGCTCTAATTCATCCACCCATGCACCAACGCCGTCCGGCTGCTTCAGCAAAGCCCTGCCATCCGTTTCCCCGTTCACATCATTGACGACAATAATCAAGGGATAGCTCTTACCGGCATCATACCAGCGCGGCAGGCAAATCTGATAGTCAAGTTTTGACTGAATGAGTTCCGAGCTGACAAAACGCTGCGAGGCCAGCTTTTTATCCTCACTCGAATCCTGACCGGGCATAGCTGTCTGCACTGCTCCCTGCGAAGCCTGACGAACCTCCGCATGCGCCATAGCTCCAAAGCCGACACTAAAGCCCATCGCCGCAATAACTGCCGCCGTCACCAGTTTTTTCTTCTGCATGCTAATAACCTCCTTACTGATAAGCAAAAATCAACCATATGGGTACACTTCGCCATATGAACTTTAATCCCTGCCTATTCACAGAAATTTCTATATTTTGCAAAAGCGCTGATACCCTTTATTTTTCACTTTGCCTTAGCAGCCAAATCACCTTTAATCTGATTGTAAATGAGGATGGTAAATATCCCCGTACCACCGATTACATTGCCCAAACCTGTAGGTAGCAGGAAACGGAAAAAGTAATCCATAAAGTCTGCCTCACCAGCGATGACTTCATAGGCCATTTCACATGAGCCCACCACCACATGCGCAAACTCGCCCAGAGCAATGAAGTAGATGAAAAACGTAATGGCAAAAAAGCGGAAGTACCGTGTACCGGGAGAAAGCCATACCAAAGCGGCGATAATAATTCCGGCAGGGATTCCCTTGATAATATTGTCCAGCGCATTGAGCCTCGTCACATGTTCCGCCAAATCATGCAAAGCAACCGCCACCTCGGGCGAAACCGCATTGGGAAGGGACAGGAAAAGTGCTGCCAGCGTGGTGCCCAGAATGTTAAACACAAACACCGTTGTCCAAAGCCTTATCACATACCAAAGCCTTTTCCAGGAAAATTCCTCAAGCACGGGAATGATTGTCGTGATGGGATTTTCCGTAAACAGCTGCATCCGTCCCAAAATCACAATCAAAAAGCCCACGGTATAGCCGAGACTCGATATCAATGGTTCCCATGAATATTCCGCCATATACATGCGGAAACAGGCACGGAACAGAAAAGAGAACGAAACAAACACACCGGCAGCCAAAGCCGAAAAAGCCAATGCCCGAAAAGAACGTGACATTTCTTCCTCGCCTTCCTCACGAATAATATGAAATATGACCTTTGGCTGCAAAGGCGCATTTTCCCTCAACATATTCTTTTCCATCTTGGGCAATGCCCGTACAAAATCTTCCCATGATTTTTCGTTTTTCGTTGGTGTATCTTTGTTTTTTTCCATAATTTTCCCTCCCCACGGCAGGCGTTATATCATCTTTTCTCTGTTGAATTCTCTAAAAAAAAACAAAATCCTGCCAAAAGTCCCCTTGGTTTTTACCAACCAAGGGGACTGCCGTTTCAGCGATGATTTAGTTCTCTTCTTTTTCACAGTTGAAATTAACTGCCTTTGCCGGTGTAATGGTGGAAATTGCATGCTTATAAACCATCTGCTGCTTGCCCAGCACATCCAACACAACCGTAAAATTATCAAAGCCTTTTACATTGCCTTTAATCTGAAAGCCGTTCACCAGATGAATGGTTACACCGATATTTTCTTTTCGCACCTGATTGAGGAACGTATCCTGTAAATTGATTACTTTTGCTGGCATAAAAACCCCTCCATATCATTACGATAGTTATTTAATTCGCCAAATCCCGAAAAAATCCTGCTAAATCCTGCGAAACGCTCTGCAAAAGGCGCTCACTATCCAACTCGTCGGCCATATACCAATGAATATAGGGCATCTTGCGGAACCAGGTCAACTGACGCTTGGCAAAATGGCGGGTACTTTTCTGGATGAGGTCAACCGCCTCCTCCCGGCTCATTTCTCCGGCCATATACGCCGCGGTTTCCTTGTAGCCAATGCCCTGCATCGCCTGCATATCACGGGTTACGCCGCCTGCCAGCAGCTTCCGCACTTCATCTTTCAAGCCTGCCGCAAACATCAGCTCCACCCGCTGATTGATGCGCTGATAGAGCCCCTGCCGTTCACGGTTCAAGCCGATAACATAAACATCATAGCATAAATCGCCCTCGCCGTATTCCTTCTGGCGGGAAATCTGTTCCCCGCCGAAGTGCGCTACCTCCAATGCTCGAATCACCCGGCGCAGATTGTTGGCATGAATCTCTGCCGCCGCTTCCGGGTTCACCTGCGCGAGAAGGTCATGGACATATTCCTTTCCCTTTTCTTCAGCCAATGCCGTCATTTCCTGCCGATATTCGCTGTGGTCAGCGGTTTCGTTAAATTCATAGCCTTCCAGCAGGGCCTTGATATATAGCCCCGTGCCCCCGGCAATAAGGGGAATCCGGCCTCGCTTGTTGATGTCCGTAATCAGCCGCCGCGCCTCGGCCACAAAATCCGTCACATT
>DJYL01000186.1 GCA_002448495.1 Pseudoselenomonas ruminantium
GCTGCAATGCTCCCGCACTTTGCAGGGAGAACCAAGCTGGCGCTATTACAAAGATATGGGACTTGTCGCCATGGTTCCGGTCTACGAAGGGCCTGTCGTCCGCTATGTCCTCTGCAAGCTCTACACCGATACCAGCCTGCATGATGGTACCTCCCCCTTCCAATTCTCCGCGCAAACCGAAGATGAAAAAGTCCTGCTCTACGATACCGCTGCCCAGCGGGTAATTGTTCCTTTCCGTGACTATACGGAAAGCCCCTTCTATGATGCAGCTAAAGATGCGCCGCTGGGTCTGGATAAACTGCTCACTAAACTGGAAAGCGGACAGGAAGTGGATGTCTCCATCTTTGACCCGGATTTGAATGCAGATTATATGCTCTATGCCGCGCCGATAGCCGACACCCATTTTCTGGCCATCGGCTATCGGGAATGGCGCTCCCTGATGACCGGCATCACCAACATCCATCTGATTGTCCTCTGGGTCTTCGGCCTGTTGGTCGTATTGTTCTGCGTATTCATCCTCTACAGCTTTGCCAATCAGGTTGCCGCCGAGGAAAGCACCGCCCTGCGCGAAGCCCGTGACGAAGCCCTGCGGGCCAATCAGGCAAAAAGCGAATTCCTCGCCAATATGAGCCACGAAATCCGCACGCCTCTCAACGCCATTCTGGGCATGAACGAAATGATTATGCGTGAAGCCGGCGGCAGCATAAAAAAATACGCCTTCAACATCAAAAGCGCCGGCGATACGCTGCTCTCCATCATCAACGACATTCTGGACTTTTCCAAGATAGAATCCGGCAAAATGGAAATCGTCCCCGTCAGCTATAGCTTAAGCTCCGTCCTCAACGATGTCTACAACATGGTCAGCTACAAAGCCGGCCAAAAGGGCCTGACCTTCCACATGGAAGTAGACCCGCATATCCCCGATGCCCTGCATGGCGATGAAGTGCGCCTGCGGCAGGTGGTCGTAAACATCCTCAACAATGCGGTCAAATACACGCCTAAAGGCTCCGTGACCTTCAAGGTGCAGGCCGTGGGCGCACCACAGGATGACAAACTTGAGCTGGAATTCATCACACAGGATACGGGCATTGGCATCCGTGAAGAAGATAAAGCCAAACTCTTTTCCAAGTTCCAGCGGCTGGATTTGGAAAAGAACCGCAATATCGAAGGTACGGGACTGGGGCTGGCCATCACCGTGCGCCTGACGGAAATGATGCAGGGCAATATAACCGTAGACAGCGTTTACGGGCAGGGCAGCACCTTCACCATCCGCCTGCCCCAGACGGTGGAACAGGACGAGCCCATTGGCGACTTTAACGCTCGTATTGAAGCCGCCCTGCGCGAAGAAAAGCATTACAAGGAAAGCTTCACCGCCCCTGCGGCAAAAATCCTCGTAGTCGATGATAACGACATGAATCTGACCGTGGTACAAAGCCTGCTGGAAAAAACACAGCTCCAAATCCATACCGCCAGCAGCGGCAAAGAATGTCTGGAAAAGATTGCTAAGGAACATTACGACATCGTCTTCCTTGACCACATGATGCCGGAAATGGACGGCATCGAAACCCTCAGCCGCGCCAAAGCCATGACCGGCATTCCCTGCCGGAATACCCCCTTTATCGCCCTGACCGCCAATGCCGTGGCAGGCGTCAAGGAAATGTTTCTGGAAAAAGGCTTCGACGATTACCTCTCCAAACCCGTAGACGGCAAGACGCTGGAACGCATGGTACAAAAATACCTGCCTGCAGAAAAGCTGGAGAAGGCGGCAGAAAACACCGCCTCCCCCGAACCGCAGACAGAAGAACCATCACCTGCGCCGCCAGCCGAAACTATAAGTCCCGCTGAAGAACAAATCGACCTTGCCACCGCCCTGAAATACTGCGGCGGCAATGAGGAAATGCAGAAAAAATTCCTCACCATGTTCGTTTCCCGCCGGGAAGCGGTAAGCAGCCAGCTCAATAACGATTTAGAAACAATGAATATCGAAGATTACACCACCCATGTCCACGCCCTCAAATCCACCGCCCTATCCATCGGCGGCGTAAAACTCTCCGAAGCCGCCAAAGCTCTGGAAATGGCAGGACACGCCTACTGTGACGGGCCGGAGGCAGAAAAAAACGAGCACCTGCAGTACATCAGGGAGCATCACTGCGAGACTCTTACCCTCTATGAAAAATTGGCCTCCGAAGCGCAGAATCGTTTTTGTATAAGCTGAAAAAATAACACTAGAGCGATTTCATCGCAATGTTGATTTAATCGCTCTTTTAGTGCCGCCTGAGCTCACGTCCCCATAAGATTAACAATAATATGTAATTTCTCCAAAGAAGGCTGACCATTTTTGTACTATGCTTCCAGACCTTGCTTCTATCATTCTCATAATATTGCGCAGTGCCTTATCCGGTATTCTTCCCTTGTTATGGCATAACAAACATTTACCACTGTTCGTTATCCAAATTTTAGTAGCATTAGGTGTGGGATTACCTTCTGCTACGTGAACATGGACAGGTTCTAACGGCTTACTTTCATCAGACCAAAAATAAACCCAATATGGACCGATTCTAAAGACCTGAGGCATTAAGGAAGCCTCCTTCCTGAGAAAATTCAATAATGAGATGAGCCGTGGAGCGAATAATCTCCATAAACTCGGCAACCTCATCTTCTGAAAAACCGTGTATGCTCTCAATTTCATAACCAGGCAAATAACAAGTCATATCATGGAAACAATCTTTGGCATCGGGCTTTTCCACATATACCTTTACCCTATTGTCAGGCAGCATTTCGGAATGGACTATTTCTGTATTGTCAGCTAACGTCATAAAAGGATACATCATGGCTGTACCACCTCATTTCTCAATCCATAAATTTTGACGAACTTATATTTATATTCTAACAAACTATCAAAAATTTACAATATAAAGCAAGCATCGGAGTTATTTAAATTGCCAAATACATTGACCATAGCTTGCAAATAGGAAAAGCCCTGCGAACAAACTT
>DJYL01000176.1 GCA_002448495.1 Pseudoselenomonas ruminantium
CTATCTGTTCACCAGTTATGTGGCTCTGGTAAATGATGCCGGCGTGGTTCGCGGCGGCAGTCAGCGCATTGTGAAGCAGGTGCTGGCGGGAGCGGATGCCAGCAAGACCACGGCCAAGATTGAGGGGCTGCTTTCCGGGATGAGCAGCCGTATGCATATCGGCAGTTTTCCGGCTCGCCGTGATGAGGTGGAAAAATACTGGCAGGGCGAGGTAAAGCCTGCCATAGCCGATTATCAGCAGAGCAAAAATCCTGCGCATTTGCTGGAAGTCAGTGAAACCTATTTTGACAAGACCAATGCCATGGTGGATGCAGCGCAGACCATGGTGGACGTGATGGCGGTGATTCTCTATATTCTGCTGGCGGCCTTTATCGCAGCCGTGTATATCGTGCTCAAACGGGTGACGGGCACCTTTGAAGAACGGGTGGTGCAGCCGCTTGCCGCCTTGGAGGGCAGCGTGAATCAGCTGGCCAAAGGCCATATGTCGCAAAAGCTTACCTATCCCCGCAAAGATGAAATCGGCGCCCTTTATGACCTGCTCAATGAAATGCGGCAGGAAATTCTGGGCTATGTGCAGGATATTGAAAAGAATTTGGATACCATGGCGGGCGGAGATTTGGTTACCACCACGGATATGAAGTATATCGGTGATTATGCGCCGATTCAGGAAAATATCGCCCATATTCGCCGAACGTTGTGTCAGGAAATGCAGAACATGGGCGACATGGCAAGCAGCGTAGCAGTCAGTGCGGGCGAAGTGTCCAAGGTTTCCCAGAGTCTTGCCGAAGGAGCCATGAAGCAGAATGAAACGGTGCAGGACCTTCAGACCAAGATTCAGGAAGCCATCGATGAAAATGCGAAGGTGGATTCGCTGGTGGATAATGCCTTAGAGGCCCGCAGGCAGACGAAGGACAGCATTGCCGCCACCCAAGAACAGATGGATAACGTGGTAAAGGCCATGCAGGAAATCGGCACGGCTTCACAGGAAATCCGCACCATTTTGAGCACGCTGGATGAAATCAGCAGCCAGACGGCGCTGCTCTCGCTGAATGCGTCCATTGAGGCGGCAAGGGCAGGCGAAGCCGGACGGGGCTTTGCCGTGGTAGCGGAAAATGTGAGAAAACTTGCCGAACAGTCGGCAGACTCTACGCAGAATATCCAGCAACTCATTTCGAATGCTTTGGCTGCCATTGACCGGGGGACGGAAGTGGTGAACAAAGCTGCTGAATCCTTGTCCGGTACATCCAAAAATACTGCGGTGGTGGATGAAGCCTTCCAAAAGATGAAGGAGCAGAGCCTTACCCAGCAGCAAAAGATGGAGGAAGTCGGCTCCCTGTCCCAGGATATTTTGGGCGTGGTTACCGACAATTCCGCCGTTTCCGAGGAGTGTGCGGCTTCCAGCACGGAGCTGTCCAATTTCTCCGATTCCCTGAAGGAAAGCGTGAACAAGTTCCGCACCAGATAAGTTTATAGAATAGGGTAAAGGCCGCTGCATCGGGGGATGCAGCGGCCTTTAGGGCGTTTTTGTTCTTCGGCGGTCAGCAGTGCTGGCCGGAATTTTTGCGGTCGTAGAAATACCAGGTGATGATAATGGTGCTGACTGTGAAGGCAATCAGGATATAGAAGGCAGGCGTAACGCTCTGGTAGGAGCTGTAGGACCAGCCAAAGATTTTCGGGATGAGGAAGGCACCGTAGGCCGCAATGGCGGCGGTGAAGCCCGTCACCAGCGAAGCATGGAAGGGATTGTTGAAGATATAGGGAATCATGCGGAAGGAGGCGCCGTTGACAAAGCCGGTGGTGAGAAAGAGCAGCAGGAAGGAACCGAAGAACATGATGAAGTTATGAGCCTGAATGCCCATGAGCGTTACGAGGCTGGCTCCCAGCATTACAAAGAGGGACAGCAGCGTGACCCGGGAGCCGCTATTGATTTTATCCGACAGCCAGCCACCCAGGGGCCGGACGCCGGCACCGATAAAGGGCCCTAAGAACGCGGCCATGGAGAAGGAAACTTCGGGAAATTCCTTGGCGACCAAGAGGCCCAGGGCGGCAGAAAAGCCGATAAAGGAGCCGAAGCCGCAGGTATAAATCCAGCACATCAGCCAGGTGTGCTTATTGCCAAAGATGGAAAGGATGCTCTTGGGACTTTGTTTGGGCAGGGGCAGATTGTCCATAAAGAGCCAGATAAGCACCAGCGTAAGTACGGTGGGAATCGCCCAGAAGTAGCAGACATTTTGCAGATAAAGCAGCGAACCATCAGCGGCAGGCAGGCCCGCGCCAAAAAGGCCGGACAGATTCCAGCCTAACAGCAGAGGAGCCGTCAGATAGATAAGGGATACGCCTAAGTTGCCCACGCCTGCATTGATGCCCAGAGCCAGCCCCTTGTTGGCCTTGGGGAAGAAAAAGCCGATATTGGCCATGGAGGCAGAGAAGTTAGCTCCCGCAATGCCGATAAAGGCCACCAGTAGGACAAAGGTGTCATAGGAAGTGGCAGTATCCTGCAAGGCATTGCCAAGCCCGATAATGGGCAGGAGCAGCAAGGCCGTAGTGATGAAGGTGGAAGTCTTGCCGCCTAACAGCCCCGGCAGATATGTGTAGAAGAGGCGCCCGGTGGCGCCCACCAGTCCCGGCAGCGCGGCCAGCGTGAAAATCTGTTCATCGCTGAAATGAAAGCCCGCCGTATTGAGCTTGGCGGCAATGGTGGCCCAGAGAGTCCAGACCACGAAGGACAAGACCAGTGCCCAGGTGGAAACCGCCAAATTCTGTTTGGCTATTTTTTTTCCGTATTTTTCCCAGAAGGTACTGTCTTCCGGCTCCCAATGTTTTAATATATCCTGACGGGAAGGATTGTCCCCGAGGAAGGATAAGTCTTTAGTCGTTGACATCTGTTAATCACCTGTCCTTTAACTCACATTAGTATTGATTTGTATTAAGTATAATTGAAGAATATCAATAAGTAAGTGACAAGTCTCACCACAGCAGTAACAAATATCACAGTTGAAAAGGGAAAATTTTAGTATGCTTGAGGGAAAGGATTAAATTTAAGCGAGGTAAGGTCATGGAATCATTGGTACGGCAGCTTTATGAAATTCCCGGCAAAATCATCATGCTGCATGATGGGGAGTATCTCTTTCACGAGGGCGACCCGGCGAAGTATTTTTACATCGTGCGGACGGGGCAGATTTTTATCACGAAATATGCTTCCAGCGGGAGGGCGTTGTCCCTGCGGCTAGCCACGCGCAGCAGCATTATCGGAGAATTGCCCCTCTTTGACGACAACCCCACCTATATTTTCAATGCCATTGCCCAGAGTGCGGCGGAGGTTTATGCCATCGAGTTTCCCGTGCTGCAAAGCTATCTGGAAAAACGTCCGCAGATGAGCATCAACATTCTGCGGATTATCAGCGCCCATATGCGCAGGCAGCATACCAAATTCCGGGATTTGCTGCTCTATGGCAAGAAGGGTGCACTCTATTCCACGCTTATTCGGTTGGCCAACAGCTATGGCAAGGAGGTGGATGGCGGTATCCTTATCTCGGTGCCCTTGACCAATCAGGAGCTGGCCAATTATTCCGCCACGGCTCGGGAGAGCCTGAACAGGATGCTGGGGGAACTGAAGAAAGCCGGGATTATCGAATATCGGGGGCATCTGATCTTCATCCGGGATATAGACTATCTCAAAGAAGCGATTCAATGTGAGAATTGCGGCCGGGATGTGTGCAATATAGAGTGAAAAAAGCAGCGGTGCATCATGATGATGCTGCCGCTGCTTTTTCTTGTAAGAACTTGTTTACTTCTTCCGGTAAATAATATTGCTGCGGAAGAGGTATTCAAAGGGGAAACTGAGACAATGCACCAGCCTGGTAAAGGGGAACAGTATGGCGGTCAGCATCCACATGAGCATATGAAATTGGAAGACAAGGGGAACATTATCCATCAGGCGCACATCCGGCTGCATCAGCAGCAGGGAGCGGAACCAGGGGGAAATGCTCTCCCGGTAGTCAAAGCCGCCGGGAATATTGCTTACCGTGCCGATGGTGCCGGACAGGATGGTAAGGAACAGTACCAGATAGAGAAGCCTGTCCATATTGCTGGTGTTTACGGCCATGCGTTCGCTGGCGGCAAAGCGCCGTTTCAAAAGTAGCAAGAAGCCGCCCAGAAACAGCACCGCCGCAGGCAGCCCTCCGGCAAGGCTCACGAGATGATACATATGCTCATCGGTGCCCGCCGCCTCGGTGACAAACTTCGGCACGAGAATGCCAATACAGTGCCCGCCAAAGGCCATTAGAAGACCAATATGGAAAAGGGGATTGGCCCATTTCAAATCTCTTTTGGAGAGAAACTCGCTGGATTTGGTGGTCCAGTTCCGCTCATACACGGTATAGCGGAAGATGGTGCCGCCGACGAAAATGGTTAGGGCAATATAGGGCATTATGCCATACATAAATTCATTCATGCACTCACCCCCTCTAATTCATCGGCCTCGGTCAGAATTACATCCAACAGGAAGGTATGGGCCAGTCTGGCCTCCACAAAACGCTGGCGCAGCAATTCGATTTTCGGTCTTGCCAGGGACAGCACCTGGCAAGCCTGGGATTGGGAAATATGAGCGGTAAGTTCCAGCAGGGCAGGCAAAAAGTCCGGCAGTTCCTTGTCCAAATCATAGCCATTATCCAAAAAGAGATTTTTGAATTCCAGCATTTCTCTGGCCTGCTTGCCAAAGTCCGTGCGGTCATGCATGGTTAAGTAGAGGTTGGTATTATTGGAGAATTCAAAGGTGCGAACATAGAGTTCTTCATATTCCTTATGTCCCATGGTTTCGATATAATCCAGAGTGTCGGTGATGATCTGCCTGTTTTGCTGATGGGAAAGGTTATCTGTCACTTGGCGGCAGTCAGGCAATTTGGCCCACCATTCTTCCGTGGGGTAGGCAAAGAGCCAGGCCACCAGCGACAGCGTATCCTGATATTCGTTAGTCTGTGTCATCCTTAGCACCCCCCGGGACAGTTATAGCCGCAGCTGCCTTGCAGCTCTCGCATTTTATCTTTTGTTTCGCCCTGCAGTCCCGCCGGAATATTGAAGCGTTCCTTGTACTTGGCAATGCCCAGCAGGCGGTACATGGCAAGGTAGGTTTCCTCGTCATATTCCAGTTTGCGGGAGAGTTTTTCCCCGGTTTCCCGGCTGCGCATAAACGTGCGCATATCCAGCAGCCGCTGGAGGACGCGGGAAACGATGGCGGTATTGCCTGCGGCAAAGAGCTCGGCAAGATATGTAAGCGGAATCCGCATATCTTCCACCGCCGGCAGATAGACATCGGCCTCGGCTCTGCGGGTAATCGGCGAGAGGGGCGGCACATACCAGACCATGGGCAGGGTTCTGTATTCAGGATGCAGGGGCAGGGCAATCTGCCATTCTTTAATCAGGCGGTAGACCGGGGAATTTTGTGCCGCCAGTAACCAGTTGGCTGGAACGCCTGAGGCCTTAGCAGCCTTGATGACCTCCGGGGCGAAGGGATCTTGGATGATATCCAGCATGCTGTGATAAATCTCACCCTTATGGGGCGTGGAAGCAGCGTCCTTTACCTTGTCCATATCGTAGAGCAGCACGCCCATATAGCGCAGCCGTCCTACGCAGGTATCGCTGCAGACTGTGGGCAGGCCGTTTTCCAGGCGGGGGAAGCAGAAAATGCATTTTTCCGCCTTATTGGTCTTCCAGTTGAAGTAGACCTTCTTGTAGGGGCAGGCAGGAATGCAGTGACGCCAGCCCCGGCAGCCCTCCTGGGATACCAGCACCACGCCGTCCTCGTCCCGCTTGTAGATGGCCCCGGAGGGGCAGGCAGCTACGCAGGCGGGATTCAGGCAGTGATTGCAGACCCGGGGCAGATATTTCATAAAGAGGTCATGAAATTCCATGGTGATATCCGTGCCCATGTTTTTGAGATTGTAGTCCTGGCGGGCCGACTGGCCATCGGCCAAATCGTCCTCCCAGTTGGGCCCCCATTTTATCTCCATGCGCTGCTGGGTAATCAGGGAACGGGGACGGGCCACAGGTTGATGATTCTTGCGCTTGGTGTTGATGAGCGTTTCGTAATCGTAAGTCCAAGGCTCGTAATAATCGTCCATTTCGGGCTGGTCGGGGTGATAAAAGAGCTTGGCCAACCGTTCCAGCTTTGAGCCGGAACGCAGGCGCAACTCGCCGTTTTTGAGTTCCCAGCCGCCCTGCCATTTTTCCTGATTTTCCCAATGTTTGGGATAGCCGATGCCGGGTTTGGTCTCCACATTGTTGAAGTACATGTATTCCGCACCCTGGCGGTTGGTCCAGACATTCTTGCAGGTGATGGAGCACGTATGGCAGCCAATGCACTTGTCAAGATTCATGACCATGGAAATCTGGGCTTTAATCTTCAAGCCAATCTACCTCCTCCATCTTGCGGGCCACCACATACATATCCCGCTGGTTGCCGGTGGGGCCATAATAATTGAATCCATAGCTTAATTGTCCATAGCCCCCAATCATATGGGTGGGCTTCATGTGAATCCGTGTGGGCGTGTTGTGGGTGCCGGCCCGTGTACCGGTAATCTTGCTGCCAGGCACATTGATATGTTTGTCCTGGGCATGGTGCATATAGATCACCCCCCGGGGCAGCCGTGGCGAGACCACGGCCCTTGAAGCCACTACGCCGTTGTGGTTGTAGAGTTCCACCCAGTCATTGTCCTGAACGCCGATTTCGGCGGCATCCTTTTCGTTGAACCAGACGGTCTGACCGCCCCGGAACAATGTCAGCAGCTGCTGACTGTCAAAGTACATGGAATGGGTACTCCATTTGTTATGGGGGGTAAGATACTTCAGGGTAATTTCTTTTGCTCCGCCCAGCTTGTTCTTGATGGGCAGATAGTCGAGGATGGGCTTGTAGGTAGCCATGGCCTCGCCCATTTCGTGCATCATCTCGTGGTCGAGATAGAAGGACTGCCGTCCCGTGATGGTGCGGAAGGGCACGAGTTCCTCCACGCTGGTGGTGAAGGGAGTATAACGGCGGTTCTGATTGCTGCCCGTAAAGGTCGGCGAGGTAATGGTTTCCCTTGGCTGCACAGCTACCTGCTCAAAGGTAAAGCGTTCGTGCTCACGATCCTGGGCAAGTTTAGTGAGGCCGCTAAGGCCCGTTTCCTTTTCCAGAGATTTCCAGGCTTTGACGGCTACTTTGCCGTTGGTGGTTGTGGAAAGGCCCATCACCGCATCGGCGGCCTGCTTGGCATCTGCAATGGAAGGCATGCCATAGGAGATAAAGTCCTTGTTCTGGATGGTGCCGTTGCGCTTGCCGATTTCGGCGTATTCATCGGTAGAATCCCAGCTCATGGATAGGCTGCCCATCTTTTCGGCCACGCCGGGGCCTAAGGCAATCCACTTTTCGTAAACTTTGGTGAAATCAAGTTCTGTTTCCATGAGGTTCGGCATGGTCTTACCGGGGATGGGGTCGCACTCGCCCTTGCTCCAGTCGCAGATTTTTCCCGCAGGCTGGGCGGTTTCCCCCTCGCTGTCGTGCTGGATGGGCATGGCCACCACATCATGGTAGGGCTTAACATTTGCTTCCTTGGCCACTTCGGAAACTTTTTTGGCCAGGGTCTTAAAGATTTCCCAGTCGGTCTTTGCTTCCCACATAGGGTCAACGGCGGCCTGGAAGGGATGAACAAAGGGATGCATATCCGTGGAGGACAAATCATCCTTCTCGTACCAGGTAGCTGTGGGCAGAACTACATCGGCATAGAGCGCGGAGCTGGCCATGCGGAAGTCCAAATCAATCAGCAAATCCAGTTTGCCGTTGGCGGCACCACTGAGCTGATTCAGTTCTGCTTCATCCCGCCATTTGATTTCTTCCGGGCGTTTGGGGCATTCTTCCTCAGAGAACAGGCCGTTCTTCGTGCCTAAAAGATATTTGAGGAAGAATTCGTGGCCCTTGGCCGAGGAGCCAATGAGGTTGTTGCGCCAGATAAAGAGATTGCGGGGGAAGTTGGCCGGATTATCAGGGTCTTCCACGGCAAATTGGAGGCTCTTGGCCTTGAGGCTGTTGACGATGTATGTCTTCACATCCAGCCCCGCAGCTTGGGCTTCATCATGGAGCTGCTGGCCCCCCTTGTTGAAGGTGGGATAGGAGGGCAGCCAGCCAAGTCTTGCTGCCATGACGTTATAGTCACCGGCATGACGGTAGCGGGGCTTGACACCTTCTGCCGTCAAATCTGACATGTCAATTTCATCACTGCGCCATTGGTCGGTGGCGAAATAATAGAAGGAAGTGCTGTTTTGCAGCCGCGGCGGCTTCTTCCAGTCAAGTCCGGTCATAATGCGTTGCCAGCCTTCTGCCGGACGGAGCTTTTCCTGGCCTACATAATGGGCCCAGCCACCGCCATTACGGCCTTCGGCCCCCACAAAGAGCAGGAGATTGAGAATCGTGCGGTAGACTACATCGGCATGGAACCAATGATTGATGCCGCCACCCATGATGACCATGGTGCGGCCCTTGGTCTTGAGGCTGTTATCGGCAAATTCCCGGGCCGTATGGATTACCGTATCCATAGGCACGCCGGTGTATTTTTCCTGCCATTTGGGCGTGTAGGGAATATCCTCCTCGTAGGAGCTGGCAGCCTCGCCGCCGATGCCCCGGTCAATGGCATAATTGGCCAGTGTCAAATCGTAGACGGTGGTTACAAGCACTTCGTCGGCTGCTGTTTTTAGCTTTTTGACGGGGATGGCCCGGGTAAGCGTGCGCTCTTCCCGTTCATTGCCGAAATATGGCAGCTGGATTTCTACGATTTCATCCTTGTCTTTCAGTACGGATAACTGTGGGATAATAGCTTCACCGTTATCGCTGTTTTCTTCTTTCAGGTTCCATTTGTCCTTGCGATCCCAGCGGTCACCCATGGTGCCGTTGGGGATAGCGATTTTGCCCGTCTGTTCGTCAATGACATAATGCTTGAAGTCAGCGTGCTTGTCTTCACGGCCCATATCCGCACCGTTGAGGAAGCGTGTGGGCTGATATTTGCCGTTGTTTTCCTCCACACGAACCAGAAAGGGGAAGTCGGTGTATTTGCGGGTGTATTCCACAAAGAATTCAGCCGGTTCGCCCCAATAGTATTCGTTGAGGATGACATGTCCCATGGCCATGGCCAGAGCCGCATCGCTGCCAACCTTCAGGGGAATCCAGGTGTCGGCCACCGTGGTGGATTCGGCGTAGTCAGGGGCAATAGATACTACCTTGGTGCCTTTATAGCGGGCTTCCGTCAGGAAATGGGCATCAGGGGTACGGGTCAGGGGAACATTGGAGCCCCAGGTGATGATGTAACCGGCATTATACCAGTCGGAAGACTCCGGCACATCCGTCTGGTCGCCCCAGACCTGCGGACTGGCAGGTGGCAAATCTGCATACCAATCGTAAAAGGACAGGCCAGCTCCACCCATCAGCTGCATAAAGCGCAGGCCACCCGCATAGGAGAGCATGGACTTGGCCGGGATGACGGAAAAGCCGAAGTTACGGTCCGGGCCGTATTTGACGGCAGAGTGAATCATGGAAGCCGCCACGATTTCCGAGGCTTCTTCCCAGGTGGAGCGCACAAAGCCGCCCAGCCCACGGGCTTCCTTATACTTTTTCATCTTGGCAAGATCACCCGCAATACTCTGCCAGGCTTCCAGCACGGTCTGGTGATTTTTTTTCGCTTCCCGCCAAAGCTGCGCCAGTTCTCCCCGCAGATAGGGATATTTGATGCGGTGGGGGCTGTAGAGATACCAGGAAAAAGAAGCGCCGCGCGGGCAGCCCCGGGGTTCAAAATCCGGCATATCCGGAGCGGTTTCCGGGTAATCGTGAATCTGATTTTCCCAGGCCACCAGACCGTTCTTGACGTAGATGTTCCAGCTGCAGGAGCCGGTGCAGTTCACGCCATGCGTGGAATGGACGCACTTGTCAAAAGACCAGCGGTCACGGTAGGTATTTTCCCACTCCCGGCCACCTTCATTTAATTGCTGATGGCCACTGTCAGAATGTTCTTTCGGAACAAGATACATGAGTTTCTTAAATATATTGCTCACGTTGACATCCCTCCCTCAAAATAATTAACACATTTATGTTGGCTATTATTTTAACTTACTTGTGATTTTTTTCATGTGATAAATATCACTGTTCAAGAAAACTGTGGAAAAAACCGTATGTCGTGTGAGAAAAATTACAGAGTAAATGATTGTCATTTGCTATACTTTCAAGAAGAAAAGGATTGTAAGGGAGGAGTTGACATGCAGCGCTATGCAGAGGTAAGGCGGGCTTATCAGCGGATAGGGATTCGTGCCTCCCGCTATGACGGCATGATGACCAATAGCTCCATGCTGGGACGGCTGGCCCTGCGGCTGTTCTGGGGCTTGCCAGAAGAGAATTACCGCAAGTATATCGCGCAGGCTTTTAGCGGTATACCGGCAGGTTTTGACGGCAGGATGCTGGAAGTGCCGGTGGGCACTGGTGCCTTGTCCCTGCCTGTTTATTGTGACCTGCCGGGCGCAGACATCACCTGTCTGGACTTTTCTCAGGAAATGCTGGCCAAAGCACGGGAAAGAGCCGTAGCTATGGATTTATTTCGCCTGAAATTCTTAGCCGGAGATGTGGGGCAACTTCCGTTTGTGGATAACAGCTTTGACTTAGTGCTGTCCATCAATGGTTTCCATGCCTTTCCCGACAAGCCGTCTGCTTTTCGGGAAACCTGGAGGGTGCTGCAAAAAAATGGCATTTTTACCGGCTGTGTTTACATCAGCGGTCAAAATGTTGTAACGGATTTGTTTGTAAAGACTTTCTGCAGTTATCGCGGTTATTTTACGCCGCCCTTTGATAATCTGGACAGCTTGCAGGAAAAATTGCGTTTGCTTTATAAAGATGTACAGGTAACAAACATCGGTTCGTTTGCCTGCTTCAAATGTCAGAAATAAGAGGAGCACTTTTACAAACCAGCATGTTGACATTTGCATCGTAAAAACGTAATATAAGGATATAGAGTTATAGAGTCGCATTTGAAGAGGTGATTAGGAATTGATAAAGGATCGTGAAGTGCTGGAGGAGGCGGCAGAAATGCTCAAGGCTATTGCTCATCCTGTCCGTCTTTGCATTGTGCGCAGGCTATGGCGGAAGGGCGCCTGCAATGTGACGAATATGCAGGGATGCCTGGATGTACCGCAGTCCACTATCTCACAGCAGCTGGGGAAACTCCGGCAGGCTGGAATTATTGAAGGGGAGCGTCAGGGACTGGAGGTGTGGTATTCCCTAAAAGATGACAGGGTTATAAAACTTCTGGAAATACTGTTTGGCAGGCAGAAGCATGAGAAAGGAAATTCAAAGTGAAAAATAAAATAGCAAAGCGCAAGGCAGTTCCCCGGCGGGAATTATGTGCCGCTTGCGGGGCGTGTGAGGCGGTTTGCAAGCGCAAGGCCATAAAAATATGGAAGGGCAGTTACTCGGTAGTGGATGAGTCTCTGTGCGTAGGCTGCGGGCTGTGCGCCAGAGAGTGCCCGGCCTCTATTATTAAAATTGAGGAGAGATTATGAAACAACATTGGTACAACTATCTCTGGATTTGGTCGGTGATTTATTTCACCATGGGATTTTTTAACATCCTCTTTGCCTGGCTGGGGCTTATCAGCTTTTTCCTGCCGCTCATTTTTGCAATCGGGAAGGGGAGCAAGGGGGTCTGCAACCGCTACTGTGACCGTGGGCAGCTGTTGCGGTTGCTGGGCAGTCAAAAGGGTTTTTCCCGTCAAAAGGATATGCCGGGCTGGATGAAGAGCAAGGCGTTTCGCTATGGCTTTATGGTATTCTTTTTGGTTATGTTTGGTAATATGCTGTTTGGCACTTATCAGGTTTGTGCCGGGGCAGCAAGCCTTAGCGAAGTGGTGATTTTTTTCTGGACGTTAGATGTGCCCTGGCATTTTGATTATCGCACGGCGGCAGACCCTTGGGTGTCCCAGTTTGCTTTTGGCTTTTACAGCCTGATGCTGACCTCAGCAATTTTGGGCATTCTAACGATGCTTTTATACAAGCCGCGCTCCTGGTGTGTTTATTGCCCGATGGGGACAATGACACAGATTATTTGCAAAGCGAAAGCAGGCAGTGAAAATGATGAAACGATGAAAGGTGTGCAGGAAAAATGAGTAAGTATATTATTGTCGGCGGTGTTGCAGGCGGTGCTACGGCAGCAGCTAGGCTTCGCCGCTTGGATGAAGGGGCAGAAATTGTTTTGGTGGAGCGGGGCAGAGAGATTTCCTTTGCCAATTGCGGTTTGCCCTATTATGTGGGAGGTACGATTCCCGAGCGGGATGAATTATTGCTTATGACGCCGGAGCGGTTCCACAATTTATTCAATGTGGATGTGCGTATCCAGAGCGAGGTTATCCACGTGGATACGAAGCAGAAGATAGTCACCATCAAGGCCGGAGAGAAGGAATACGCAGAAAATTATGATGCACTGGTGCTTTCTCACGGTGCCAAGCCGCTGCGTCCGCCTATTCCCGGCATTGACCATCCGCATATCGTGACTCTTAGGAATGTGCCGGATGCAGATGCTATGCGCCAGCTGGCCCAGCGTTATGCCAAGGGCAAAGCTGTGGTAGTTGGTGGCGGATTTATCGGCGTGGAGGCGGCGGAGAATCTCAGGGAACGGGGCATGGATGTCACATTGGTGGAAGCGGTGCCGCATATACTCGCGCCTTTTGATAATGATATGGTTGTGCTGGCAGAAAAAGAACTGCGTCAGAATGGAGTCAATTTGCTCCTTGGCCGCGGCGTGCAGGAGTTTGTCTCTGTAAATGATGATGAACTGGAAGTACATCTGGCTGATGGGACAGCGCTGCCAGCTAATCTTGTGGTACTGGCCATTGGCGTAAGGCCAGATACGGCCTTCCTGTCGGACAGCGGCATCCGTATTGGTGAAAGAGGGCATATTCTGGTCAATGAGTACATGCAGACCAGTGCAGAAGGCGTATATGCCGTAGGTGATGCCGTGATGACCTTTGACCATCAGACCGGGAAGGAAGCTGCTTTGGCTCTGGCAGGCCCAGCCAATCGGCAGGCAAGGCTGGCCGCTGACAATATTGCCGGCAGAAAAAGACAATACAAAGGCGTGGTAGGAAGTTCCATCCTGAAGGTCTTTGGCCTTACGGCAGCCTCCACGGGCAAGAATGAACGGGCTTTGGAACGGGAAGGGCTCGTGTATGGCAAGGATTACCGCTATACTTTGACCTATCCCACATCCCATGTGACCTATTACCCCGGGGCTGAGGTCTTTGCCTTGAAGATGATTTTCAGCTTGCAGGACGGGAAGGTGCTGGGCGCTCAGGCTATCGGAAAAAGCGGCGTGGATAAGTGCATTGATACCGTGGCGGCTGTACTGCAGTTTGGCGGGACAGTTTATGATTTGATTGACATTGAGCTTTCCTATGCGCCGCCCTTTGGTGCGGCCAAGGCTCCGCTGAATATGGCAGGGTATTATGCGGATAATATCCTCAATGGTTTGGCAAATCCACTGCGCCCCGCTGAACTGGGGCAGGTCATAGAGCAGGGAGCGATGGTCATTGACCTGCGCTCTCCGGCAATGTATAGTGAAGGACATATTGATGGGGCGGTGAATATTCCCGCAGAGCAGCTGCGAAGAAATTTAGACAAGCTGGACAAGCAGCGCACCATCCTGCTGGCCTGCAAGACAGGCCTCAACGGCTATTTCATGGAAAGAATGTTGCGCCAAAAGGGCTTTAAGGCAAGAAATCTTATGGGCGGGTGCGCCTACTTGGCAAATTTTAAGGATTTATGAATCACTGATGTAACAAAAATCAATTTGGGCAGGAGAAAAAACGGCATTTTAACCGGCTGTGTCTATATCAGCGGTTAAAATGCCGTTTGGGCTAAATATGTCCTTCACAATTTAAGCAAGCAGTTTATAGCGGCCTGCTTCTGCGAATAAAGAAAAAGATGTTTTGGCTAGCAGCCCTGCTATCAGGTGATTTCGCAGGTCGTGATAATGTTCTGGATTTCCACCAACTTTTGTCCAATATGTGCTATGGACATCAAAGCGTTGTTCCCAGGTGAAGGAATCCTCGCTTTTATCCGTGACGATGTTGACACCATCACAGGGCATGCCGTCCAAAGTGCAGCTGTCGATGAACTTATAACATTCCTGAGCGGTCAAATTGGTTCCTGTATTTTTTTCTGCGCCCAAATTGAATACAATGTCCTTCAGCATGTCCAGACGTTCTTCATGGTGTGCCAGCAATTTCGTCACTAACGCCGCATAGCGGGTTTCAACATTTTCAATACATGCGGACAACCAGCCGTGAATATTGGCTTCATCAATGATTTCATTCAGTGGACGGGTTTCATCGTTTTTATATGCTGTGGTCTCATCCGCAGTCAGCCAGCCTTTTTCTTCTGCCGCAGCTGCCACACGGCGGATTATTTCCTCCTGAACCTGAATCTTGTCATACATCCAAAAGTGTATCGAGCCTAAAAATGCGCTCATAAATATTCCTCCTCGTCATTAACATGGCTTCATGTTAACAAGTTTATGACAGTTATGCAGTAACAAATATTACAAAGAGTTCAAGCTGCGCTCCTGAGAGGATTGTCCCATGGAGACAATGACACAGATTATTTGCAAAGCGAAAGCAGGTCAGGCAGGAATTTCAGCTGGCCTTGGAGAATAGTAACGACAAATGGAGTATGTATTTGGGAAGGGATGGATGTGCATGGCTCTGGGCAGCATGATACTTAAGATGAAACCAAAGGCGGAAAGTTCTTTGCGGACATATTTGGCAGGCCTTTCAGGAGTCAGTGTGGAAGAGACGACGCCCCAGGGAGAACTTATCCTTATGGTGGAGGCCGAAAATTTAACAGCTTTGCATAACCTGAGTCAGGATATTGAGAAGGCAGACGGCGTTTTAGGGCTGTATCCAAGTTATATTACGACAGAAGACGAAGCATAGCAGCAACAGGCAGTGAAAGGGTATGGGAGATTCGTAAATATCTGGTCGCTGCCTTTTTGGCAAGTGTGACTATAATTTTTTTATATGGTGACCATAGCAACATAAACGACAGGATAAGAAAGAGTATAATGTAAAGTAGGCAAGCGTTATCCATAAGGAGGGGGGATTGTATGGATCGGAGGACGTTCAGCAAAATGGCCTTGGGTGGAGGCCTGCTGGGATTGTTTTTGGGAGCGGGCAAAAGTGGCGGAGCAGGAAAGGATTTTATCCGGCCGCCGGGAGCAGAACCTGAGGAGATTTTTCTGGCAACCTGTGCCCGCTGCGGCAAGTGTGCCGAAATCTGCCCGCTGGGCTGCATCAAGATTGCGCATGGCGAACAGGGGCTGGCTATTGGCACACCTTATATTGTGCCGGTGGAAGGCTACTGCGACCTTTGTATGAAATGTACGGAGGTCTGTACGACAGGGGCGTTGAAGCCTGTGCCGAAGGAGAAAGTGCGCATGGGGCTGGCCGAGATTGACAAGGAAATCTGTCTGGCCAGAAAGGGGGAGGACTGCCGGGTATGTCATGCGGCTTGTCCGTTCTACGATAAGGCGATAAAACTGGAAGATTACAAGTACCCTGTGGTGGACCCGGATTATTGTACCGGCTGCGGACGCTGTGAAAATGTGTGTATTGCCAGTCCGCAAAAGGCTGCTGTGGTGAAGCCAAGGAACGATTAGGGGGTGCGGTATGAGGCTGCCGGTTAAATTTATTCGCAAAATTATCCAAATTTTCTTTATTGTCATATTACTGCTGCCAATATGGTATGTGGATCTTTTTTGGTATGGTACATATATTTCTGCGGATTTGCTGGGGGTGGCGTTGACTGACCCGCTGACGGCTCTGGAAATCACGCTGGCAGGCAGGAGTCTCTGGATGCCGCTGCTGCTTTCGGCTCTGCCGTTGACGGTGGCCGCTATTCTGGGCGGACGCTTGTTTTGCGGTTATGTCTGTCCGTTAAACTTCCTGTTGGAGCTTCTTCCTGTGCGCAGGAAGAAAAACTTGCAGGAAAAGCGGCTGCCCCTGCTCGCTTTGGGGATAACCCTGATTTTGTCGCTGCTCATATCTCTGCCGGTGTTTAATACCGTATCGCCGGTTTTTGCTTTGATGCGGATGCTGCTTTTCGGTGTAGGACTGGAAATGGTGCTTCTTTTGCTGGTTTTAGCCGCAGCCCTTGTCTGGGGGCAAAAGATATGGTGCCGTACACTTTGCCCTTTGGGCGCTTTGTATGGTCTGCTGGGCAGCAAACGGATTTTCGCTGTGCAGGTGGATGCGCGTAAATGTACTCATTGCGGCAAGTGTGCAGCCGTTTGTTCCATGGGTACGGCACCGGGAAAGTGCAGCTGGGAGGATAATATGCTCTGTACGAATTGCGGAGATTGTATTGATGTGTGCAAGGAAGGCGCGGTAAGGTTTACCGCGAAAGGGCGTTAGCGCCAAGAAGGAGGGAGTATCATGAGTCTGGGAGAGAAAAAGATTAAACTGAAGCATCTGGCTATAGCGGGATTTGCCTGCATTATTGCCTGTGCAGGCGCTTATGGCATGATTGAGGCGACAAATCAGAATACCTTTTGCGGGGAGCAGTGTCACGAGATGGGTCCCATGTATGTGACCTGGCAGCATTCCAACCACAAGAATGTGGACTGTGCGGACTGCCATGAGCAGCCGGGCTTTACGGGGCTGGTACAGTCAAAGATGAAGGGCACGAAGGAGCTTATCCTGCATGTGACGGGCAATGTCCCCGACCCCATCAAGCTGCAGGATACCAATGAGGTAAACTGCTATAATTGTCATCAGGATAAAATCAAGGATGCTGAGATTGCCGCCACGCGCAAAGACCCGCATACGGCGAAACACTTTGAAAATGGCATGAACTGTGTTACCTGTCATACGGGGATTGTGCATAATGATGCCGTCAACAAGGAATTGCCCAGCCGTGAGCGCTGTTATACCTGTCATCTGGATGCCATGGGTTCACTGTAAGGAGGGTCGGCAATGGATATGAAATTTACCAGACGTGATTTTTTGAAGGCTATGGCCATTTCGGCAGCCATGTTTACGGCAGGCTGCGGGACAAAGAGAGATACGCACAAGGGCCCTGTGGAGCAGAAGGATGCGGAAAAATGGGTCAAGGGCGTCTGCCGCTACTGTGGTACTGGCTGCGGGGTGCTGGCCGGTGTTACCGGCGGCAAGATTGTGGCTGTAAAAGGCGACCCGGATTGTCCGGTCAACAAAGGCAGGCTGTGCGTGAAGGGCATTTTGCTGCCGAAGATTATGGATACCAAGGACCGCCTGCTGCATCCGCTGATAAGAAAAGATGGTCAGCTCGTGGAAGCCAGTTGGGACGAAGCCATGAATCTGGTGGTGTCCAAATTCAAGGAAGCCATTGAAAATTACGGCCCGGATTCCGTAGGCTTCTATGGTTCCGGTCAGACCTTTGCCGAAGAAACCTACACCATGCAGAAGATTTTCCGTGCGGGCATTGGCACCAACAATGTGGAGGGCAATCCCCGTACCTGCATGGCAAGTGCCGTGGCGGGCTTTGTTACCACCTATGGCGCAGATGAACCCATGGGAACCTACGCCGATATTGAGGCTGCAGATACCTTCTTCCTGATTGGCTCGAATTCTGCGGAAGCGCATCCGGTGCTCTTTTCGCGGATTATTGACCGGAAAAACAGTGACCCCAATGTAAAGATTATTGTGGCTGACCCCAGAAAGACGCGTACCGCAGATATTGCGGATTACTATCTGCCCTTCATTCCCAGCCGCGATTTGGCATTGATGAATGCCATGGCTTATGTCATCATTGAAGAAGGTCTTACCAATGAACAGTTTATCGCTGACCATACAGAATTTATGAAGGGAGCCGGCGATAAGCTCACCTATGATGAATATAAGGCCTTCCTGCAGGATTATGCGCCGGAGAAAGTGGAAGCAGCCTGCGGGATTCCGGCAGCCACCATCCGCGAGGTCGCCAAACTTTTTGCTGACCCCAACCGTAAGACGATGTCCATGTGGTGCATGGGCTTCAATCAGCGTACACGCGGTGTATGGGCGAATAATCTGGTGCATAATCTCCACCTGCTCACCGGCAAAATCTGTACGCCGGGCAATACGCCGTTTTCGCTTACGGGGCAGCCCAGTGCCTGCGGCAGTGTTCGCGAAACGGGCGGCCTGTCCCATATCCTGCCGGCGCATCGCTTTGTCGCCAATGAAAAGCATCGCAATGAACTCGAAGAAATCTGGGGCGTACCCAAGGGAACATTGCCGTCTAAGCCCGGCTATCATACGCTGGAAATGTTCAAGGCAGCCGTCACCGGCGATTTGAAATGCCTGTGGGTGATGACGACCAATCCCGGTCAGTCCCTGCCGAATCTCAATTATTACCGCCCCGGCATGGAAAAGACCTTTATGGTGGTTTCGGAAACCTATCATCCGACCCGGACTTCGGAACTTGCCGATGTGGTACTGCCGGCGGCACTCTGGATGGAGAAGGAAGGCGTTTATGGCAATGGCGAACGCCGCACCAATCATATTGCCAAAGCGGTAGAGCCGCCGGGAGAGGCAAGACCGGATTTGGATACCATCATTGACTTTGCCAAGCGCATGGGCTATGAAAAATTGGTGCCTTTCAAGACACCGGAAGAAGTCTGGGCAGAGTATCAGAAATGTCAGGAGGGTACGGACATGCAGATGGCCTCCTACAAGCGGTTGCGGGAAGGCCACGGCTTTACCTGGCCGGTACCCGATGACAATTCGCCGGAGACCTATATCCGCTATGCCGAGGGGTATGACCCCTATGTAAAACCGGGTGAAGGCATAAAATTCTATGCCCGCAAGAACAACCGTGCGGTTATCTATGCCCGTCCACAGATTGATGCGCAGGAAATGCCGGATGCCGAATATCCCTTCTTCCTGACCACGGGACGAATGCTGGAACATTGGCATACCGCAACCATGACCGGCAATGTGCCGGAATTAAAGAATGCGGCGCCGGAAATGTATGTGGAAATCAATGAGGAGGATGCCAAGCGCCTGGGCATAAATGATGGCGATTTGGTCAATATCACTTCACGCCGGGCAACCTGCAAATTCAAGGCCAAAATCAATGGCCGCGGCAAACCCATGCCCGGACTGGTCTATGTATCCTTCCACGACAAGGAAGATGACCGCCTGATTAACAAAGTGCTGCTGGATGCCTTTGACCCCGGCTCCAAGCAGCCGGAGTATAAGGTCTGCGCAGTACAGATTAGCAAGGCTTCGTAAACCGTATAAAAAAGGCGCTGTGATGAATGATATGCTCCCCCTATGAGAG
>DJYL01000112.1:0-989 GCA_002448495.1 Pseudoselenomonas ruminantium
AATAATGCCGACAAATACCTTAATCGCCAGAGCGTAGTTGGCGTTGTTTTCCTCAAAGAGCACCTTGCCCTGCAGGACATTGTCAGGGGTCAGCACCGCCATATTGGTAGCGATAACGCCGGTGGTGGAGAGATTGTTAAAAATTTTGACCTTGTCCTCCGGCGTACTTCCTAAGTCTTCGCATTCCTTGACCTTGCCGCTGGCGGTCACCAAATTTTGCTGAAGTTCGGCAATCGTTTCCTGTGCGCGGGAACTGCGGTCAATTTCCTTGACCTTCTCAATATCGGCCTTGATGGATTCGAGCCGCCCGCTGATATCGGCGAGCACGACCTTGCGGCTGTCTGCGGAAAAATCCTGTTGCAGCATATAGGCCACATCCACATCAATGCCCCGCAGATGGTTATTGGCATCGTTGAGGTACTGTGTGGTCATCAGGTTATAATTGTACATATCATCCAAATATTGTTTGGCCTTCTGATTGGAAAAAATCCCCACTGCGGCCACCACGCAGGTGATGAGCAGCATAATCGCCGACAGGAACAGTATCTTGGTTCTGACACTTAAATTCTCCATGGCAAATATCCCCCTTATTTGCGGAACTTATCAATATTTTCCTTGGTGATTGAGGTAAAGTCCACGGTGATATTTTCCGTGGGAATATTCCCCTTCATGCAGGATTCCGCCAAAGTATAGGTCCCTGCCGCTAAATCTCCTGCATCCTGCTTGACCGTCTGACTCATTTCACCGGCATCAATCAGCTTCAGGGCAGCATCCACCGCATCTACGCCGGATACCTTGCAGCCTTCCAGACGGCCCGCGTCCTTCAATGCCTGCACAGCGCCGATGGCCATACCGTCATTGGCGGCGATTACCGCATCAATCTGGGGGAACAGCTTTGTCCAAAGGGTGACATTCTTGAGCGCGTCTGCCGTACTCCAGTTCCCTACGGTGCTGGCCAAAAGCTGGATATCCGAGCGCTTGTCCAGGCA
>DJYL01000112.1:1094-4372 GCA_002448495.1 Pseudoselenomonas ruminantium
CCTTCGAGATAGACCACTTTGGCATTAGGCGGCAGGGTCTTGGCCATGTATTCGCCCTGCATTACCCCGGCCTGCTTTTCATTCGGCATGCAGGAGAGGAATTTGCCGCCATTTAAGCCGCGGTTCGTAATGATGATGGGAATTCCCGCCTCATTGGCCTTTTCCACCATAGGGACAATCGCCGTGCCATCCACAGCCAGCAGCACAATGGCCGCGGGCTTGGCGGCAATGGCTTCCTTCATCTGGTCCATCTGCATATTGACATCACCCTTGGCATCCCGGAATTCCACCTGCATACCGCCGGCCTTGGCCTTTTCCTCAAAGGATTTCTTGATTAAATCCGTAAAGGAATCGCCGTCCTTGTGGTTCAGGTAAAATACCGTATTGGAGGCCGAACCGCCGCCGCCACAACCGCTAAAACACAGCATGGTCAGCAAAACCAGCAAGCACCCCATAAATGTCCGAAATTTCTTCATGATACCCACTCCTATTTCCCCTTTACACAATTTCCTCATGTTCCTCGGTAAGAGCATGCGAAAGTTTTATCAAAACGCGGGTAATCCGCGCTCCATCGACTTCTTCCACGTAGAACAAATTGCCCTGTGACGCCGCCAGCTGACCGACCTTCGGTTCGCTGCCAATCTGGTCATAAAGCCAGCCGCCGACGCTGTCCACATCTTCATCTTCAATGGCGATTTCCAAAATATCTTCCAGTTCTTCCAGCAGCATCTTGGCATCCACCGAGTAAACATTATTGCCCCGCGCTTCCGCCGTAGGCCGTTCCTCGTCAAATTCATCCTGAATGTCACCGACGATTTCTTCCATGATGTCCTCAATGGTCACCATGCCCGCCGTACCGCCGTATTCATCCACAACAATCGCCATCTGGCTGTGACTGCCCTGCATGGTCTTTAAGAGGACATTGACATCCATACTCTCCGGCACCACCAAAGCCTTACGGGCCAGCTTGCGCAAATGCGGTTTCTTGCCGCTGGCCATGGCCTTCATCAAATCCTTCACATGCAAAAAGCCGATAATATGGTCTTTATCCTCCTTGCAGATAGGATAGCGGGTCATCTGCTCGGCGAGAATGACCTCCATATTTTCCTGCCAGCTGTCTTCGAGATAAATCACCACCATATCCGTGCGCGGCGTCATGATTTCCCGCACATTGAGTTCCGTGAAATCAAAAACATTGTCCACAAAATCCGCTTCGGTATCGTCAATGAGTCCCTGACGGTGGCTTTCCTCCATGAGCAGGCGGATTTCTTCTTCGGTATGGGCCGATTCGCTTTCGCTGGCGGCCTTGAAGCCCATCCGTGCCGTAACCCAGTTGGCCACATGATTCAGGAGCCAGACAAAAGGATACATGATTCGATGAAAAATCAGCATGGGCAGGGCTACGGAAAGCATGATTTTTTCCACATTCTGAATGGCCATGGTCTTTGGCGTAAGTTCGCCCAGCACGATATGCCCCGCCGTGATGATGGAAAAGGCCAGCACCAGCGACAGGGTATGTCCCACTACATCATCGAGTCCGGCAAAACGGGTAAGCGGCAGGATAAGCTGCGCCACCACGGGTTCACCAACCCAGCCAAGGCCCAGCGATGCCAGTGTTATGCCCAGCTGCGTAACCGACAGCGACGCATCCAGATGGTCGGTGAGCCTTTTAGCGTACACCGCCCGCCGGCTGCCTTCGGCAATCAGGGTTTCCAGACGGGAAGAACGAATCTTCACGCAGGCAAACTCCGCCGCCACAAAAAAGCCATTCATAAAGATTAAAAATGCGACCAGTACTAACTGCAATAGTATCGGTACAATGTCCAAAAGTTATTCCCTCCAAAAATTTTCGTTTACGTTCTGCCTGTATCTAGTTTACTTCGCCGCTCCCCGTCGTTTTCCCTGCCTGTTTGTGTGTTTCTTATTTTTATTTACCGCCTTTTTGGTCGTTTCACGATTTACAGGCTTTGTCTTTTTCTTCGCCAGAGCAGGTTTATCGCCGCCCTTTAAGGGCTTGAAGGCTATGCCCAGTTTCTTCTCCAGTTGTTCGAGCTTGTAAGCCTCTTTATTATCTGCCAGAGTAATCACGGTGCCCTTGGCACCGGCGCGGGCCGTGCGGCCTGCCCGATGCAGATAAACTTCGCTGCTTTCCGGCAGGTCAAGGTTGAATACATAATCTACCTCCGGAATATCCAGCCCTCTGGCCGCCAAATCCGTAGACAGCAGGAGTTTAATGCGTCCGGCCTTAAAATCGGCAATGGCCTTCTGACGAGCCTGCTTATTGCTGTGCCCCAGAAGTGTGCCCACCATAAAGCCCTCGTAGCGCAGCTGCGCCAAAATCCGCTCGGCATCAAAAACCTTGTTGATAAAGACCAGACCACGTTTTACCGCCAGACGGCGGGCCAGATGACGCACCGTTTCCACCTTGCTGCGGAAGGGGGTCATGCGATAGAGGTCTTCCCGCAAGGCCAGTACAGCCGGGTCGGCTTCTACCTTGATTACTTCCGGATGCTGCAGGAAATCTGCCCGCTCCAATGCCTTTTTCGGCGCTGTTGCCGAAACCATGACCACCTGCCGTTCTTCCGGCAAAAGACGTACCACGGCAGCGGTATTTTCCATATTCTGGTCATCAAAGAGACGGTCAAATTCATCCAGCACCAGCATATTGACCTTGTGCAGTTTCAGCTTATTTTTTTGCGCCAGTTCAATGATGCGGCCCGCCGAGCCGACAATGAGCTGCGGCTTGTCCTTCAGCTTGTCCAGCTGGCGGGTGATATTTGCCCCGCCGATAAGCCCCTGCACCTTAATGCCCAGATTCGCCCCTTGCACGAGGTCCCGGGCTACGTTTACAATCTGCATGACCAGTTCATAGGTCGGTGCCAAAATCACCACCTGCACATCGCGGGAATCCTTATCGATTTTCTGCAAAACAGGCAGCAGATAAGCAAGGGTCTTGCCCGTGCCGGTGGGCGCCTGCACCACCAGATTGCCGCCGCCCATGATTTTGGGGATAACGGCAGTTTGTACCTTCATAGGCGTTTCGATATGCTGCTTCTTTAATACTTCTATCAGCGCTTCGCTTATGCCCAGGTCTATAAAATTGCTCATTCTTTGATTACCTTTCTCTTATTCGTTACGATTGTTAATACGCTCCTGCCACAGATTATGAAAGCATTATACCATAAAAGACAGTCCTGCGCATAAAACTTCGCACCGAAAAAAGCGGCTGTGAAAAAATACTATAGCTTGTCCACACGCATAAATTGCAGTTTATCGGT
>DJYL01000204.1:0-3795 GCA_002448495.1 Pseudoselenomonas ruminantium
TTTTCCTTGAAAGGAGTGCTTTATTTCATGAAGGGTTATTCTCTATTTATGGGGCTGCTGCTATTGGCCTGCATCATTCTGCCAACGCATTATGTCCGTGCACAAAATCCACAAATTCCCACGGGACTAAGTGCTTTTTCCCTGTCAGAATCAGCAGGTGTCAATACCGATCCACTAAAGGTATACACATATAAGCCCGCAGCCTGGCAGGATGGACGTCCTATCGTCGTTGTTTTTCATGGTTTAAAACGTAATGCAGAAGAATATTGTCAAGGCTGGAAAGAATATGCGGAAAAGCATAATTTCCTTATTGCCTGCCCGGAATTTACAGAAAACAAGTTCCCTGGCGTACGCTATTATAACTTCGGCAATGTTATCGACAATGACAACACCGGTGGAAATGTATTGCCGCAAAAACAGTGGATTTTCCCTGCAATTGACAACATCATCAAGGAAACAAAAAAACAGGCCAATGCCCATAAAAGCCGCGTCATCATTTACGCTCACTCTGCCGGAGCCCAGCTCGTCCATCGTTATGTACTCTTGAATAAAGGTACTGCCGCCGACCTCATTATTGCAGCCAACTCCGGTTGGTATACTATGCCAAATGAAGATATTTCTTACTCCTACGGTCTGAAAGGACTTTCTCTGACGAAAAAGGATTTCCGAAATGCATTTGCCAAACCTGTAGTTATCCTGTTGGGTGAAAACGATACGATTCGCTCCAAAGTTCTTCGCAAGACACCGGAGGCAGATGCACAAGGCCAAAACCGCTTAGAACGCGGACGTAATTTCTATAAACAGGCTCAGCAAAAAGCTGCCAGCCTTGACTTAAAATTCAACTGGCAGCTCATCACAGTTCCCGGTGTCGGTCATGACGGCGCAGGCATGGCAAAAGGGGCAATTCCCCTTATTGAACCTCTTGCCCGTTAAAAAGTTGTAATTAAGATAATCCCCCATATTTATAAACAAACGCCCGGCAAAAATACCGGGCGTTTGTTTCACGTGCAACATTATGCTTTTGCCATTTTCACAGCTGCTTTTGCCAGTTCTTCGGTGGAATCAATAAAGGTTCCTTTGAGATTATACATTTCTACTGCCACAGGAACTTCCGTACATCCCAAAATAAACCCCTCTGCTCCTTCCTGCTGCATACTGTCTAAAAGCTGACGCACAGGAGCTGTATCATAAGCCATATTGCTTGCCTTCACTCCGTCATAAATCAAATCATCAATCAAATGTTGTTTTTCTGCACCTGGTGCCAGGCATTCTATTCCCTTTGCGTTCAATGCCTTCTGATATAAGCCTGTACGGATTGTCCCACTGGTTGCCAACAGCCCGACCTTCTTATAACCACGCTTCTGTATCTCATTGGCAGCAGTTTCCACAATGGATAACACGGGAATTTTTATTTGCGGAGCAACTTCCGGCAAAAAATAATGCGCGGTATTGCAGGCAATAATGATAAAATCAGCGCCAGCCGTTTCCAAACGCCGGGCACTCTTTACCATTGCCGGAACAGGCGATTCCCCCTGTCCTAAAATCGCTTTTGTACGGTCAGGAATTTGCGGAGCATTATCGACAACAATAGGGATATGCTCCTGATCGGTTTTCGCCGGAGTTGCCAAAATGATTTTTTTCATCAAATCCACAGTAGCCATCGGGCCCATACCGCCCATAATGCCGATAGTTTTCATCATTATCACTCCTGTCTAAAATCCCGAGAAATGCAACACCATTATTATTTGCTAAAAGCATAGCACAAGGCCAAAATATACGCAAAAAAATGTAATTACCAAAAATATTCAAACCGGCACGATTTTTGTTGCACGTGAAACAAAAATCATACAGCACTAGGAAAAATCACTAACTTCGGCGAATAAACAAGTAAGAAACATTAATTTTACAGCCAAGAGGTAACCGCCATGAAACAAAAAAATACAATCCGCCGCAGCGATATGCAAAATTGTATGCTCTGTGCATCTCCCGTATGCGATAAAAAATGTCCGCACAATTTACAACCGGCCAAAATTTTGCGCAGTCTTTGGTTTGGCAATGAAGACTTTGCCGCTGCCACCCTCCCTGCGGATAATCTCTGCAGCAATTGCACGGCCCCCTGTGAAACCGCCTGTCTCCGCCCCCATGCGGTACCCATAAAAAATCTCATTATGCGTCTAAAAAAGGAGGTTGCTCCCTGCCTGGAAATTTCCCTGCCCGCTGATGAAAGCAAATTACAGACAGACCTCTGCGGTATCCCTCTGGAAAATCCGTTTTTACTTTCTTCATCCGTTGTGGCCAGCACCTACGATATGTGTGCCCGTGCGTTTGCAGCAGGCTGGGCAGGCGCAGCTTTTAAGACCATTTGCAACTTCCCCATTCACGAAGCCTCTCCCCGCTTCTCTGCTATAAAAGGGTCAGATGGCAGCATTATCGGCTTTAAGAATATCGAGCAGCTCTCTGACCACAGCGTACCGGAAAACATGGCGATATTCCGCCGCCTCAAAAAAGACTATCCCACCAAATTTATTCTAGCCTCCATCATGGGGCAAAATGAAGCCGAATGGGAAGACCTTGCCCATACCTGTCAGGAAAATGGCGCCGATGCCATCGAACTGAATTTTTCCTGTCCGAATATGATGGAAGAAGGCCTGGGGTCGGATATTGGTCAAATCCCCGAACTGGTGGAACGCTTTACTGCAGCTGCAAAAAAAGCTGTCACTATCCCCGTCCTGGCCAAACTCACGCCCAATGTTGCTGCGATGAGTCCGGCGGCAGAAGCCGCCCTGCGTGGAGGTGCAGACGGCATTGCTGCCATCAACACCATCAAGAGCATTATGAACGTTAATCCCCATACCTATATTTCCAGTCCTGCTGTTCGGGGACAATCCGCTGTCGGCGGCTACAGCGGCAACGCCGTAAAGCCCATCGCTTTGCGCTTTATCGCCGAACTAGCCAAAAATCCCCGTCTGAAAAACTTACATATCAGCGGTATGGGCGGCATCGAAACCTGGCAGGACGGGTTGGAATTTTTGCTGTTGGGCGCCAGCTCCCTGCAAGTCACTACAGCAGTCATGCAGTATGGCTACCGTATAATCGAAGATTTGAAAACAGGGCTTAATTACTATCTCCATGACAAAGGCTTTAATTCCGTAAAAGAACTCACAGGCCTTGCCCTCGATTCCGTCAGCGATACCACCGATATACTCGAACGAGATACCATTCTTTTCCCGCAGTTTAATTACAACACATGTCTTGGCTGCGGCCGTTGCGTTATCTCCTGTGCAGATGGCGGTCATCAAGCTATTCACTTAAATGAAAAGCGCCAACCGCTTTTGGACGGAAAAAAATGTGTCGGCTGCCATCTTTGCCGTCTTGTTTGCCCGACACATTCGATAACCTCAGCCAAAAAACGGATAAGCCGGAAACATTGATTATCCGCTTATGTTTCACGTGAAACAAAAAAACAGGTAGGATAATGCTTACATCATGGCGAATATATAGTAGAGTCATTTATTAAAATTGGAAAGGAAGTCTCTCGATGAAGAAAAAAATTCTGACTACTGTGAGCGGATGTTGCCTTGGACTTTGTTCCATGATGTTTTCACCGCTTCCGGTATTTGCTGCAGATAGCATTGCCATTACCGGCCAGCTCGCCACTCCGTCATATTGGACAAAACATACAGTCAATGGCGACAAAGTCTTGCTCACCCAACAGGAAATCAATACCATCAACCGCACAATGCGGGAAAAAAGTACCAGTCTGGTTGATTTAGCAGCCTATAACATCAACAAATC
>DJYL01000204.1:3883-4306 GCA_002448495.1 Pseudoselenomonas ruminantium
TGAAGAAACGCCCGGAGAGGCCTATGATGCGAATGGCAAGCAAGTCCCGACTGAACACTTCAAACAGGTAAAGGCTAACTGTAATCTTGAAGGCTTAACCGGCAATATCACTGGACAATACGCTTTAATCACAGAACGCACAAATATGCGCCTCCTGCCCACAGCCGACAATTACTTTGATGATGTGACCTGCCTCCACTACGACTCCCTGCAGGCTACAGCACTCGACCCGGCAGAGCCCGTGATTATCCTCCATAAGAGTAAAGATGGTGCCTTTGCCTTTTGTCAGGCCCGCCATTATACGGGCTGGGTAAGCCTTGGTGCACTGGCTGTCACCGACCGCCAGCATTGGCAGCGCTATGTAAATCCCAAGGATTTTCTCGTCGTAACGGCCAATAAAAAAGTCGTTGCCGTAGGCGGCGC
>DJYL01000129.1:0-5246 GCA_002448495.1 Pseudoselenomonas ruminantium
TCCATAATGCCGCAGTTTACACCCACAAAGGTGTTTTCTGCTTTCTGGGAAAGCTTGACCATTTCCACCATATCCAGCCCAAAGCCGAAAGCATCATTGAGGATAAGCGCCGTCAGCACTTCGATGGATGCCGAGGAGGACAGACCGGAGCCCCCCGGCAATGTGCCGTAAACCAGAATATCAAAGCCATGCGCAGCCTTATGACCGGCATCTTCAAAGACTTTGACCACGCCCATGGGATAATTGGCCCAGTCCTTGGCCTTGTCATAGGTAAGACCGGACATGTCAAATTCGATGATGCCCTTGTCGGCAAGATTCATGGAGAACATCCGCGTCCTGCTGTCGGCGCGGTCAGCCACCAACGCATAAGTGCCCAGCGAAATGGCACACGGGAACACATGGCCGCCATTGTAATCCGTATGTTCACCAATCAGGTTGACACGCCCCGGAGAAAAATAGCTCCGCGTTTCCTGAGCACCGAATTTAGCGGTGAATTCTTCTTTCATCTTGGCAAGAATTTCATTTTCCTTTTCCATATCCAAAACCTCCCATATTGTATGTAAACGTTTTCCTTTTCTTCCTGAAAAAGAGTGCAAATTCGCTGCTTCATAATCGAACTTACACCGCTTTTCCTTTTGTTATTTCCAGTTTACTCTTGTGTCAGGGGAATGTCAAGTATTTTTGTAAACGTTTTCTTGTTTTTTCTCCGCTCAATCCGCTAGTTCATCTGCCGAGATGAGTTCTCCGCGCCGGCTCATTTCCTTATACCAATAAGCGCTTTTCTTGGGATAACGTTTCTGCGTGGCATAATCTACATAAAACAGGCCGTAACGCTTGTTGTAGCCATTGCTCCAGGAAAGCACATCCATCAAGCTCCAGATATAGTAGCCGCCAACATTAACGCCTTCAGCAATGGCCTTCAGAATGAACTGCAAATGCTGACTGACATAGTCAATACGAGGAGTATCATCAATTTTTCCATCCTCAAAATCATCCTTATAGCCCATACCGTTTTCGGAAATGAAGATTTCTTTGTAATTGGGATAATCCTGAGCTATACGCTTTAGCTGCTTGTACATGCCCTCCGGATAAATCGGCCAGTCCCAATCCGTAGTGGGAACATCGGGGTTGCTGACACGCGCCCCGATTCCTTTGAGGCAAAAGACGCTGGTGCCCTTTTCGCCGGTGCTGTTGTTAACGACCTGACTTTCACCGTCATAGGCCTGCAGGAAATGGCTGGAATAATAATTCATGCCCAAAAAGTCAATCTGCGCCGCAGCTTTCGCAAAATCCTCAAAATCCTGTGGCTGCGTGATGAGCCTGCCGCCATTTTTTTGCAGAATTTCCTGGATAAGGCTCATCGTTGTCTCAGAATATTTGCCTAAATAGCAGGCATCCAGCATAAAACGATTGGAAATGGCATCGTCCAAGTCGCGGGCATGTTTGTTTTCCGGAGTGTCCGTAATGGCTTCCTTTCCTTCCAGAGTATGCACAATGCCGATTCTCCCCGGCAGATTCATGCTCTTGTAAAGGTTCAAGGCTTTGGCATGAGCAACCATCAGGTTATGTTCAATCTGAATGGCTTTTTCAATCTGGAAGGTTTCATTCGGGGGAAAATTGCCCGCCAGATAACCATTCTGTGCAATCGACCATGGCTCATTGAAGGTCGCCCATTTCATCACCCTGTCGCCAAAGGCTTCAAAACAGATTTTGGCATAAGCGACGAATTTATCGATTAAATCACGGTTCAGCCAATGCCCATTTTGAAAGTACTTCAAAGGCGTGTCAAAATGATGCAGGGTTACAAAGGGTTCTACGCCCTTATCGATGCACTCGTCAATGAGTTTATTGTAGTAATCAATGCCCGCCTGATTGACCTTGCCCTCACCCTCAGGGAGAATGCGTGTCCATGACAGGGAAATACGGATGCCCTTAATGTTAAAGTCATGGGCTAATTGCAAATCCTGTTTGTACTGATGATAAAAGTCGCTGGCCGGGTCAGCATTAAAGCGGGCACCGGGGCGATTCATATATTCATCCCAGACACAAGGCCCCCGCCCATCCTCGCGGGTTGCTCCCTCCACCTGATAAGCTGCTGTAGCGCCGCCAAAAATAAATCCTTCCGGAAATTTCTGCGCCATGCCTACACCTCATTTCTCCTTGAACATCTTGATGAACCGTTTGTCCATATCGGAAAGC
Source organism: Pseudoselenomonas ruminantium (assembly GCA_002448495.1). Taxonomy (GTDB): domain Bacteria; phylum Bacillota; class Negativicutes; order Selenomonadales; family Selenomonadaceae; genus Selenomonas_A; species Selenomonas_A ruminantium_I. Next base: position 2,200 of record DJYL01000129.1, read on the forward strand.
AGCATCGCCGTCATCAAATGGTCCTGTGCATGAACCGTGAGGAAACCGATTTCGATATCTTCTCCGGCAGCCTCTTTGGTAATGAGTTCCGTCTGCTGATTATGGGCATTGAGAATTAAGTCGTCACCCTCCTTAATCAATGCTTCCGCCTTGGCAAAATCCTTCTCACTGATTGCATCCATCGCCGAAAGATATTTTGTTCGGGCATCGCCCGCATAAGCCACAATCTCCATGGCAATCATAGCCATTTCATCTTTCGTCATCGCCATAAATATCACTCCCGTTTTTTCCTTTAATTATAGCACTTATCAATCATGGTAGTAACCTTCATCCCATTTTTGCAGGTACTCATCAAACAAATGGTCATTTTCGATGCAGTCATTTTCGCCAATCAAGCCATCAATCTTGGCAATCAGCGCCTCCTTTTCCGGAGTGGGCTTGTGCTCGGCTTTCAAAAAGGCTTCCAAAATATATTCAATGCTGCCGATGCCGATAACACGGCCGCCACAGCCGATAACATTGGCATTCAGGTTTTCCTTAGCGGCAACAGCAGTCTGTACATCAGCCACACAGGCAGCCCGTACGCCTTTCACCTTTTGGGCCGCATTATTGATGCCAATACCGGTACCACAGATACATACGCCTAAATCCGCTTCGCCTGTGGCCACCAGTTTCCCTACTTTGCGGCCATAGATGGGATAGTGGGTGCGGATAAAATCATACGTCCCCACATCAATAACCTCATGTCCCTGCTTCTTCAAAAATTCTGCTGCCTTGATTTTTATATCCGTTACAATATGGTCACAGCCAATGGCAATTTTCATCGTGTTTTCCTCCTCCAAAGTTCCCGCTTAACATTCACGATTCAGCATATCGATACGAATCTGATGCCGCCCGCCATCGTATTCGGTCTTGACGAAGTTTTCCGCCAGCTGGCAGGAAAGCTTTTCCGCCGTAATATTTGCTCCCAAAGTGATGATCTGCGTGCTGTTATGATGACGGGTCATGGAAGAAGTATAATCCTCATAGGTCGGTGCACATACGATGCCATGATGCTTGGCTGCAATCATGAAGGGTGCCACGCCATAGTCGTCCACAACTATTCCGCGGGTAATCCCTTTCTCCTTAATGGCTGCCACCACATTTTCCGTGGCGGTAAAAATGTCCGGCGCTGAAAAATCCTCTATTTCATATCCTTTACTCTCCAAATAATCCTTAATTGTGTTCTTGAGTTTTTCACCGTCCGCATTCGCGGCTAATGCAACTTTCATAATCACATCTTCCTTTCTCAGCGATGTTTATGTGATAACGTTTACCATGCTTTTATTATAGCCGCTGTAATGCTTTTCATGTTTTCATCATTTGAAAGGATTTTCGCCTGTGCTATAATAATAATTATAAATTTCAAGGAGCGGATGAATCATGCTAATCAAAATTGACCACGATTTTCATGAACATTTGACCGAAACCGAGCAGAAGGTCATTGGCTTTATCAATATGAATGCGGAGAAAATTTCTTCCATGTCCATCAGCGATGTGGCGGAAGCCACCTATTCCTCGCCGGCAACCGTCAGCCGCACGATAAAAAAATGCGGTATTTCCGGTTTTGCGGAACTGCGCTATCTCATCACCCAACAGACGAGTGTCCACAAGGATAATATTGCCGTCAATGAGATTTTCAACAAAAGCCTGACCGAAGTAACCCAGACCATCGAACATCTGAGCATCGAAACGATTCTCGCCGTAGTCCGGGAAATCCGGCAGGCAAAACGCATTTATCTTCTGTCGCGCGGCCTGACGGAACATGTGGCAGATGAATTTGCCTTAAAACTACAGCTGCAGGGCTTTAATGTCTTTGCCAATTCCGACCCATCGATTATGCAGGACATGACCCGCCGGATGAAAAATCAGGAGCTGGTCATTATTTTCAGCCTGTCAGGGAAGACACCGGAACTGCTCACGGCTGCCGAAAATGCCGCGTCCTTAGGCGCGCGGATTGTGACCATTACCTGCGGAGCACCGGATACCCCGCTGGCCCGCATCGCCCATCTTACGGCTTACGGCTTCAAGCACAGCCATGTTTCCATCAAAAATGTCGATGCCACCTCCCGGCTGCCCATCTATGTCATCAGCCGCATCATCATTGATTATTTAGCCAAACAGCAGGAAGATGAACGCGAAAAAGCCGCCCACAAAGAGGCGGCCTATCGGCGGGAACATTATTTTTAAGCGATTTTTTCCACGACAATCTGTGCCAGCAAATCCTCAACGACCTGCTTTTGCACATACCCGCTTTCCGCTTCCAGCGCATTGGCGGTTCCACAGGCGGCTCCCAGCCGCAGGACTTCTTCGAGGGGGAGCTTGCGCTGAAGCCCTGCCGCAATGCCTGCGACATAGGAATCCCCGGAGCCTACAGGATTCTGGCAGTCAATTTGGGGTACTGTGACCCGGTATATACCATCTCCTGCCCCCACTAAAGACCCTTTGCTGCCCAAGGAAATCGCCGCCATTTCAATTCCTTCGTCCAGAAAATGGCGAATCTCCCGCACCACATCTTCCTCGCTGTGGAGACGATAACCTCGCAAAGCCTCTATCTCATCCCGGTTCGGCTTGATGAAATCCGGCTTGGCCGATATTCCTCTGGCCAGCAAATCCCCGCTGGTGTCCAGCAGAAATTTCTTTCCCGCTGCATGGGCTTTTTCGATGAGCTCGGCGTAGAAATCTACCGGCACGCCTTGCGGCACACTGCCCGAAGCCACTACAATATCTGCCTTTTCCAGAAGTTCCGCATATTTTGTGCGGAACTTTTTTAAATCCTCCGGGCTGACTTCCGGTCCCGGTTCCAAAATTTCGGTCTGCGCGCCATCCTCTGTAAGAATCGCCAAACAGGAACGGGTTTCTCCGGCCACATCCACGAAATCTCCGGTTATCCCATAGTCATAAAGCTTTCCTGCCACAAATTCCCCGGTCTTGCCGCCCAGAAACCCGGTTACCACCGTATCCTCACCTAAGATGGTGTCTACATTGGCCACATGAATCCCCTTGCC
>DJYL01000129.1:5310-12043 GCA_002448495.1 Pseudoselenomonas ruminantium
CCCGGCGTATTGTCCACGGATTTTGCCCGAACAATTTTCCCCTTGGCAAAATCCACCAGCTCATAGCGTTTGTCCAATGAGGCATTCAGGTTAATTACCAGTATCATGTCCTTTACCTTCCTCAATCGTTTATTAATAACGGTTCTGGCTGCCGCATACCTCAATCTTATGCTGCACGATGGCTCGCATAGCTTCCTTGCCCGGAGTCATATACTTGCGCGGGTCATTTGCTTCGGGATTTTCCCGGAAAAACTTCTTTACGGCGTTGGAGAAGGGAATTTTCAAATCCGTTGCCACATTCACCTTGCAGATGCCCAGCGAAATTGCCTTCTGCACCAATTCATCCGGCACATCCGAGGCGCCGTGGAGTACCAGCGGAACTTCCACCCGTCTGCGGATTTCCTGCAAACGATCAAAATCCAGCTTTGGTGTCCCCTTGTAAAGCCCATGTGCCGTACCGATAGCCACCGCCAGACTGTCAATCCCGGTATCTTCCACATACCGTACTGCATCATCCGGATTGGTGTAGGCGCTGTCTGCGTCCTCTACAACCAGGTCATCTTCCTGACCTACAAGTTTCCCTAATTCTGCTTCTACGGAAGCACCGCAGGTATGGGCAAACGCCACGACTTCTTTTACCTTCGCTACATTTTCATCATAGGGCAGGCGGGAAGCATCAATCATGACGCTGCGGCAGCCAGCAGCCACCGTATGTTCAATTTCTGCCACATCCTCATGATGATCCAGATGGAAGGACATGGGTACATCATACTTTTCCATAGCCGTTCCCGTAAGCGCTACCAGATAATCCTTATCCGCATAGCGTACAGTCGAAGGCGTCGCAGCAATAATCACCGGCGAACGCATCTCATTGGCTGTATCAACAACCACCTGAAAAGTTTCCAGATTGTGAATGTTAAAGGCAGGCACCGCATAATGGTTCTTTTGGGCATCCCGCAGCATATCATTGGTATTGCGCAGTTTCATCTTTATCGCTCCTATCTTTGTATACATTGAAACCTTGATTTCATTATAGGAAAATGCCCTCCCCCTTTGTTTTCGCCTTTTGAAAAGGTTTTCAAGGGGAGGGCTGCAGATTATTTATTGCTGCAAATAGAATTCAAAATTATCCAAAGAACCCCAGCTGCCGGCTTTAGCCTGCATTGCCACACCGATAGTGGCCTTGCCATTTTTCACCACTACATCCTTGATTTCCACCGTCTGCCATTTATTCCAGCCTGTATCGGTAATGGCTGCGGCTTTCCTTTCACCGTTATCGCCAATGATGAACAGCTCGTATTTACTCTGTCCGCCGCCACCCTGCGTGCTTACGGCAACCGTATATTTGCCATCCTTCAGACCAGTCACTTCCTGCTGAGCCACAAAGGCAAAATCCTTGTCTGCCCAGTAATGCATGGAGCCTTGCCCTAAAGAATCGCCGGCCTTGCTCACCGCATCTACGGCACTCTTGTCGCCGGTAATGGTCCAACCATCCAGATTTACTTTCTCAAAGTCACCATTGACCAGCAAATTGGCTTTTTTGATGACCGTAACCGTACAGCTTACGGGCTGATTGATACCTGCGACTGTCCCCTTAACGGTATATGTGCCTTCCTTTTCATAGGTTGGACGAGGCGTCTGCCAGTTTACCGCCAGTTTTTCCGCATGGTCATCGGTATAAGTCACCATGACCTTTTCCGGCAGACTCACCGGCATACCGACACCACCGGTAACGGCACAATTGTCAATCTCTCTGACTTTCGCCGTTACGGTCTTGCCGTTCTTATCGGATACTTTCGTAAATACTTCCCAGGAATCCAGTGCTTTGCCATTTTTATCAAACATGGCCAGATTATCCCATTCATTTCCTTCACCGGTTTTCCAGCCGGCACCTTCTACAGCATACCAGTCAGGTTCCCAGTAGAACATCCCTGTTCCCCGGCCATTAGGTACATTGGCCAGCCGCTCCATAACCGCCCTGAGACCTGAAGCTTGTCCCTGTACTGTGCTGCGGAAGCCGCCGATTTGTTCCTCTGCGGGACCATAGCAGTTCTTTTGCTTATCAAAGTTTTCATTGGTGTAGCCAAAGGCTGTTTCCACCACGATAACATCTTTCTGATAACGGGCGCTGATGTCATTGAGATTATTCTGCAGCTGTTCTAAAGTACCATGCCAGAAGGGATAGTAGGAAAGGCCAATGATATCATAGTCCTTGACGCCGTTTTTCGTAATGCTGTCAAAGAAGCTGCGATAAAAAGCATTATCCCCGCCATCCGGCAGATGTACCATCAGCTTCACATTCGGCGCTGTTTCCCGTACGGCTTTCAAGCCGGCATTCAAGAGCTCGGAGAAAGCCTTGTCGTTATCGGTGCTGGGCAGTTTGCCGATAGGCCAGAGCATACCGCTTTTCACTTCATTACCAATCTGAATCATTTCCGGTTCACAGCCTGCCTGTTGAAAATTCCTGACAACCTTTGCCGTATAGTCATGGACATCCTTTACCAGCTGTTCCTTGCTATGCTTTTCCCATGCCTTCGGTGTAACCTGCTTGCCGGGGTCAGCCCACCAGTCGCTGTAATGGAAATCAATCAGCACTTTCAAGCCCAAGGCATGAGCACGCTTCGTCATGGCAATGGCACGTGCTTCATCCGTATTGCCACCGCCACCGGGGCCGGCTTTGGGGTCATTCCAGATACGCAGACGAATCCAGTTGATGCCATGATTTTTCATAATCTGCAGTTCGTCCATCTGCGTGCCATCGGTATCATAGAATTTCGCGCCCAAAGATTCCATCTCCGGCAGCATGGAAACATCTGCACCCTTGATGAAATTATCGCTGAGATTGGGGATAGGATTCACCTGCACTGCGGCATCAGCAGGGCTTGCCATCCACAGAGAGCCTGCGGCCACAGCAGAGAGAACCAATGATTTCAACATAGAGTTTCGCATTATCGTCACCTCATCAATCAGAAGCTGTAAGTAAGTGAAGCAAAGCCCGTGTCCTTGTAGCCGTCAAAGGCTTCACTGGAGCTATACGGCTTAACTTTATACCAGGCCAGTTCAAAATTCGTATTGGGTGCTAACATATAGTCAAAGGCCAACCCCCAGCCTCTCATGCCTGCACCGCCATAGCCATTGCCGCCTGCTACATTTAATCTATGCGCCCAGCCAGAAGAATCTACAGCCAATCCGCCCAAGGCCAGATATTCACCATAAACCTTCCATGTGCCGCCTTTATTCCAATCCATCTTGCCATAGGTCAGGCGCGTCCACCAGCCATTCCGTCCTTTGTCATGGACTGCACTGGATTTGGCTCCCCAGTCCGCAGCCCCGTCATAGGCATCTACTTTAACATCAGCACCATTATGCACACCCTCAGCAATTAAATTCCATTTAGGTGCCAGCTGTGCATTAAAGCCATAAGCAAACTGCTTAAAGTTACGGCTCACTGTATCCTTCTGCTTCCATGTCCAATTCGCTCCATTATCCCATGTAGCATAGGCATCACTCTTGACCTGCGTATCGGAATGCGAATTATAGTAAGCTGCCGTCAGGGTCAAAGCCGGACTTGCCTTGTATTTAAAATCAGCGAAGAAGGCATAGTCACTATTATCCGCCCATGTTCCCGGAGTAGCATCGCCATAGCCCACTAACAGACTGGCCCTGTCACTGAAATTTTTGCGTACCATAACCGCATCAATAGGATTTTCCCAGTAGATAATGCCCTGACCTAACGATAATTCATTACGTCCTATGGATAAAATGAAATCATTTTTGGCCCGCCAATCAAGCTGCAGCCGGTTTACGCCTACTTTTTCATAGCCAATGCCATTAGCATTATAATTGTTGCCGTGATCCTTATTATTGCTGGACTTTGCCACATTATCCGTTTCAAATTTCAACTGTCCGGTGACTGACAGATTATCTGCCGGCTCTCCATAGAATCCCAGCCGCAAACGCAGTTCGTTGCTGTTCACCTTATTGTATTCGTTTTGTGGTTTTACCGCATAACCATTTTTAACCTCAGTCATCTTCTTGTTGCGGAAATACCGTACGCGGGCGTCGCCCCACCATTTGAAGGAAGATATGCCTTTTTTCATTTCCTTGACATCATTTTCCACAGCGGTAAGCCGCACATCCATATCCTTTAATTCCGTGGCAAATTCCCGTTCCAGTTTCTTGAGCACGCCTTTATCCTTAAGCGCAGCCGTACCATATTTCTCCGATGCCTTGGCTACGATTTCCGCCATTTCATAGCGGTTCATCGTCTTCGTGCCGTTAAATGTTCCGTCCCCGTACCCTTCAATGACGCCGTCCTCGGCCAGCATTTGAATGGCATCGTAGGCCCAATGTCCTTCAGGCAGATCCTTGAAGGGATTGGCGGCTGCAAAGGCCGTGGAACTCATGGCTGTGGCAGCCAGTACGGCAGCAACAAGAGCTTGTTTTTTCATGAAAATGCCTCCTAAAATTTTGAATATTATGTGATTTTGGGTATAAAAATACTCCTGCTGCCACTGTTGCCATATTTCAGTTGGCAGCAGGAGTTTATTCCTACTTAAATTAATGTGCCATCAAGGCAAGCGCAAAATCCAATGCTTTTTCCGGGTCACGGGTAAGCCCTACATATTCCCGGCCACTGGTGGTTGCACTCTTGACGCCCTTAGCTTCGCAATCAGCCTTCAGTTCGTCATACATGGAAGCCATCTGCGGCGCCAGCACAATGAGGTCAAAGTCCGTAATGATGTCTTTGTGCTGACCGTAAGCCATAGCAATGGATTCCACCGGAGCATGGCGCTGCTCCGCACCTTTGGTAATGGCTTTTGCCAGCATGGAGCTGGTAGCCCCCGAGGCGCAAAGAACCAGTACCCGCTTCTCATCCGTGGGCAGTTCAGCAGCTGCCGCAACCGGCGCAGCCTGCTCTGCCGAAGTTTCTGCCACAGATTCATCCTCTGCCGTAAGGCCGGCTTTTTCCTTTTCAACCAGCTGAGCATCATAGACCCGGAAGAACGGATAGTAAAGCACAGCATCTACGAGGAGAAGCAGCGGTGCCAGTACAAAGGCCAGCTTGGCAAAACCCGTGCCGATAATCAGGCCGATGGGAGCCGGAGTCGTCCAGGGCAGAATATAAGTAAATGAATTCATGCCCAGGGTATCAACGAAAAATTTGAAAATCCATACATTGAAAATCGGAGCCAGTATGAACGGGAAGAACAAAACCGGATTCAAGACAATCGGTGCACCAAACAGAATCGGCTCATTTACGGCAAAGGTAACAGGAATGATCGAAGCCCGCCCCACAGCCCTGAGCTGTTTGGATTTGGCGATAAAAGCGCACATTGCGCAGAACATCAGCGTTGCCCCTGTACCGCCAAGCGTGGCTACGAAATAAGAAGTCGGATGCGTAAGGATATTCACGGCATGACCGCCATTGCTTACGATTTGCAAATTTGCTTCAATATTGGCAATGTAAATTGCCGTTACTGCCGGTTCTACAATGGACGGACCATGAATACCCATGAACCAGAACATCGCCATAGCCCCATAGATGATGGCCACACCCACATAACCATCGGCGGCCACGAAAAGCGGCTTGAACACTTCCAGCACCCAGGCGCCAAACATCATGCCTGTAGATTCCTTGAAGACGATGCCAAAAACCCAGTAAACCAGTACGGCTACCGACAAAGGGATAAGGTCGGCAAAGGTCTGGGCGATATAATGAGGAACTTCATCGGGCAGCTTGATGGTGATGTTGCGTTTAACGAAAAACTTGTAAATATTCGGTACCGTAAAGGCTACCACAAAAGCGGACAGCAGCCCTTTTGTGCCCATAAACTCTGTGGAGATGCCCCCTTCCACGGGAGCTACCGCCAACAGCAGCAAACAGATAATGGACACAATCATGACCGATACATCATTAATCTGCCGCAGCTTCGGCATCTTCGTATTGATGCTGTCCGTCAGACTCTTGGCAATGGTTGCCACCATGAGAATGCCCAGTATACCCATACTGTAGTTGTAAGCCTGCCAGAGCACTGTACTGATGGATTCCGGCCATTTGTAGTCAAAAATCTCCGGTACGCAGGCCACCAAAATGAATAAGGACGAAAACAGGATTACCGGTATGCAGCTCACAAAGCCATCCCGGATTGCCCGCAGGTAGATGTTGTTGGAAACCTTTTCAAACATCGGTTTCAAAGTCTCTACCATCTTGATCAGTTTTTCCATGATGATTCCCTTTCTTTCTCTGAACTTCGAGAACTTTCCGTCAGGTTCTCCCTCGCTATGGTTACAGTATAAAACAAAATTGTTTTCTCGTGTTTTCACGTTTTGAAAATTTTTTCAACAACATAACAGAAATGACCACACTTATTTATCTTAACAGAATATCGCTTCAACGCAAATAGACTTTGTCCTATTCTGCCTTGACAAAGCCTTTTCTGCGTGCTATTATTTTCTCATATTTTATAGAAAACCGTTGAAGCGGAAAAAACAGCCGTTATGCTCTCCCAGAGAGTCCGGGATGCTGAAAACCGGATAGAACACAGACTGCTGCATGGGCCGCCGAGGGCGCACCGAACAGAAGCCTTAGTGCTTATCAGTAGGCTGCGACGTGAGACATACGTCAGTTGTCAGAGGTATGTTCGTACCTCGTTAAGGGCATGGCACAGCCATGAAACAGGGTGGCACCGCGAGAATTTCGTCCCTGACAGAAACTATTTTCTGTCGGGGA
>DJYL01000078.1 GCA_002448495.1 Pseudoselenomonas ruminantium
GATTATGGCTATGATTTGGACACGCCGTGGAAGGACATGGACAAGAAGACCCAGAAGGTATTGATGTACGGTTCGGCAGATGAAAAATTCCGCTTCCATTACACCAATATGTTTGGCGAAAACAAGGAATACAATGTGGAATTTGAGGGCGTTATGCCGCTTTTGGCCCGCCGCTACCATGAAACGGATTCGGACGAAATGCGGGAGTCCTACGAAAACTACATGACGGAGATTCCCTGCTCGGCCTGCCATGGTGCACGCTTGAAGCCGGAAACCTTGTCGGTTCTGGTCGGCGGTAAGAACATCCATGAAGTGACGGCTATGAATATCCGGGAAGCGGAGAGTTTCTTCCTGAATCTGGAACTCACGCCACGGGAAGCGAAGATTGCCAAGCAGATTTTGAAGGAAATCCATGCGCGTTTGAATTTCCTATTGAATGTCGGTCTGGATTACCTGACGCTTTCGCGGGCGGCAGGGACGCTTTCCGGCGGCGAGGCACAGCGCATCCGTCTGGCTACCCAGATTGGCTCCGGACTGCAGGGGGTGCTCTATGTACTCGACGAGCCCAGTATCGGCCTGCATCAGCGGGATAACAACCGCCTGCTCGAAACGCTCAAAAATCTGCGGGATTTGGGCAATACCCTGCTCGTGGTCGAGCATGATGAAGATACCATGTATGCCGCTGACCATATCATTGACATTGGCCCGGGCGCTGGTGAACATGGCGGGCAGGTGGTTGCACAGGGCACGGCGCAGGAAATCATGCAGGTGCCGGAGTCGGTGACGGGGCAGTATTTGTCCCGCAGGAAGTTTATTCCCGTTCCCTCCCGCCGCCGTCCGGGCAATGGCAAATGTCTGGAAGTTGTAGGGGCGGCAGAAAACAATCTCAAGGATATCAATGTGAAATTCCCCTTGGGCACGCTGACTCTGGTAACCGGGGTGTCCGGTTCGGGCAAGAGTACACTGGTCAATGAAATCCTGTATAAAGGCATTGCTTCCCGTCTGTACCATGCCAAGGGCAAGCCGGGCAAACACAAGAAAATCAAGGGCTTGGAGTATATCGATAAGATCATCGATATCGACCAGCAGCCCATTGGCCGCACGCCGCGTTCCAATCCTGCCACTTATACGGGCGTCTTTGATGCCATCCGTGAACTGTTCAGCCAGACCAGTGAATCCAAGGTGCGTGGCTATAAGGCAGGTAGGTTCAGTTTCAATGTGAAGGGCGGCCGCTGTGAAGCCTGCAAGGGCGATGGCATTTTGAAGATTGAAATGCACTTTTTGCCGGATGTTTATGTGCCCTGCGAGGTCTGCAAGGGGGCACGGTATAATCGCGAAACACTCGAAGTCCGCTATAAGGGCAAGACCATTGCGGATGTGCTCGATATGACGATTGATGAAGCGGTGGCATTCTTTGCCAATGTGCCGAAGATTGCCCGCAAATTGCAGGTGATTCAGGATGTGGGCTTAGGCTATATCAAATTGGGACAGCCGGCAACGACCTTGTCCGGCGGTGAAGCCCAGCGCGTGAAATTGGCAACGGAACTTTCCCGCCGCAGTACGGGCAAGACCCTTTATATTCTGGATGAACCGACTACCGGCCTGCATTCGGCAGATATTCATAAATTGCTGGGGATTTTGCAGAGGTTGGTCGATGGCGGCGATACGGTAGTGGTCATTGAGCATAATCTTGATGTGATTAAGACCGCTGATTACATTATTGATTTGGGCCCGGAAGGCGGCGACAAGGGCGGTACGATTGTGGCTACTGGCAGACCTGAAGATATTGTAAAAGTTCCCGCGTCCTATACCGGAAAATTCCTGAAGCCATTGCTTGAAGAGAAGAATGAGTAGTATGAAAATATTATGAAAAACAGCGTATGCAAGAGTAAATAAGTGAAAATCCACCAGGGGGGGGCAAATGTCCTTATATGTTGTTTGCATATCCACAAGGCAGTCATTATCATAGTAATGGGTTAGGGGTATTGCCTTGGGATAGGAAACATGGAAACTGCAAGGGGCAATATTCCTGATGAATATATTAATTTATCAGGAGGGATTTTTGATGAAGAAATCACTTAGTGCAACTCTTGGTGCGGCTCTATTGATAGGTATGACCAGCACCACATTTGCGGCAGCTAATCCGTTTTCTGATGTGCCTGCCGACCATTGGGCTTATGATGCTGTATCACAGTTGGCTGCTGATGGTGTAATTGAAGGTTATGGGGATAGCACGTTCAAGGGAAACCGCAACATTACCCGCTATGAAATGGCGCAAATGGTTGCAAAGGCTATGGCTAAGAACACTTCTGGTGCGGATAAGGCTTTGGTAGATAAACTGGCTGCTGAATTTGCGGAAGAGCTTAATAATCTTGGTGTGCGTGTTGCTAATTTGGAACGTAATGCCGATATGGTAAAATGGACAGGTGAGGCGCGCTATACCTACACCAGTGACCGCTATGATGTTATAAAAAGTGCCAACAGATTATTAGGTGCTGATGTTTTGGGAAAGAGCAACAAAAACAAGGAGAAGCTGTTGTTCCGATTGGAGCCTACGGCAGAAATCAATAGCAACTGGAAAGTAAAGGCACGTTTGGATGCATCTGCTGATGCAAAGGATGATACTACAGGCGATGTTTCTCTGAAGCGCCTTTGGGCTGAGGGAAATTATGGGCTGTTCACAGCCAAAATTGGTAAGCTTCCTATGTCTGTAGACAATGACCTGCTATTTGATGATGAATATTCGGGTGCGCAGGTGGAATATGGTAAAGACTTAAAGGTAACAGTTGGTGCTGGACGTTGGGATTTGAAGCGCTTGGGGGCAGTTTCTTTTGCTGATTCTGTGATTGAGGACTCTCCGGCAGCAGCAGCAGCAGGTATTACCAGTGTATCTCAGGCGTTGACAGCAGCAGGTATTGCCAATCGCTCGACAGCAGCTTATCAAGTTATTGGTGTTCAGTATGATAAGGGTAGCAAACTGTCTGGCGGTGTAGCGTTCCATCACCTTAAAAATGAGTTGTTTACGGTTACCAGTGCAAGTAATATTCGTAATGCTATTGCCAATGGCATTAAGGATGAGCATGCTTATATCTGGTCTTTGAATGCCGCTTATAAATTTGATAAAAACTCTAAGTTTAGCGTTAACTATGCACAGAATACTGAAGCTGATAGCAAATTGGGAACGGCAGATTTTGGATTGGGTGATCTTGCTCATCTTGATAATGCTGATAAGGCATACAGTTTCCAGTATTCTTATAAAGGTGCCAAGGCCGAAAATCGTGGCAGCTGGGGTGCTTATGTGGCATATCGTCATCTTGGCCCCTTCGTGGCCATGGATCCGTCCTATGATGGAATTAAATGGGGGGAAAAAGGCTGGGAGATTGGTGCAAACTATGCTTTTGCCAAGAATATAGTGGCAACGGTTAAGTATGGTCAGGGGCATCAGCTCTTCAAAAATACCATTGGCCTTGATAACGATGTAAAACGCATCTTTGGTCGCGTACAGTTCTTCTTCTAAGAATAAAAAATTAATAATAATGAACCGTCATATTAAGTACATTTTTTACTTTTGTGACGGTTTTTTATTTACGCTAAGCACCGAACGCTGCGGACAGTCAATGCTCCGACCCCGCTTTGCTGGTGACGGAATGAGTTGGGATTTGACAATTGACTTTTGACAAGTCAAAGCCTCCCCCTCGGGGGAGGTGCCCCGCAGGGGCGGAAGGGGCAAATCGCGATTAAGTTTCCCTGTTTTTATCCGATATACATGATATAAGGGATTGCGTTTGTTCAAGGAGGGGACTTTGTATGCGTATATTGCAGAACTTAACCCGGGGCGAGCTGGATGCTTATGTCAAGCAGCCCACGGCGAAGAAGCTTAAGGATAAGACTGTGAAGGACGGCGTTTATATTCCTGAAGGGGATAAGGATGCGGCGGCGGTTTATGTGGCTTCAAGGCAGCAGGGGCAGGGGGCTGATGCAGGCGACAGGGAAGCCCTGCTGAAAGATGTGGAGATTTCTGCGGACGGGTATGCTTTGCAGGAGAAAGCAGAGAAGCCGGTGGCATTTTCTTATAAGCGTATGGGGGATTCTTCCCGTTTTCGTTTGCAGTTTGACGGGCTGGGCATGATTAGCCGGGCCGTGAAGCAGGGCTATGTGACCATTGAAGGTCAGCGGGTGGATTTGTCTGATGAAGTGAAGAAGCAATTGCTCGCAGCCGGGAAGGAAATCGACGGTGTAAGAAAGCAGATTTCTACGCATAACTTCTTGTTGCATGAAGCGGCTTATGCGCAGCAGAGCCGGGATGCCATGCAGGAGGAAGGGGAGAAGATGTCCCGGGTGATGATGACGGTCAGCCGCATTATGCATGGGCGGAAGGTTTCACCGGCAGACGAGAAGGAATTGATGGAGTTCAACAAAGACCTTTATGCCATGGCGAAAAATGCTGCCGCGCTGGAGAAATATCGTCATAAACATGATGACAGGGAAGACGAGCGGATTTCGGCGGAAAATGAACGTGCCAGAGAGCGGGCGGCAGAGCCGAAGGATTACAGTGTGGAAGAGACACCTATGCCGAACATGACAACGGAAATGACTGTGGATTTGGAAGGGGAAATGCCAGAGATAGATGACGTGGGAGCCGTGTTAAGGGAGTGAAAATTAATTCTTGCTTTTTTCAGATGTCCGCGCTATAATTACATACAAAGCAGACGAGAGCTGCTTCAAGGACAAAAAAATACATTGCCTTTTTAAGATGCGTACTGCGATGCGCATAAGGGGTGCCTGTCGACAGCTAATGGTATAGCTGTAACTGTAAGTTAAAATAAAGCGGGAGCTTTCTTATGCATACGCATAGGAAGCTCCCTTTTTGGTGCTGAAAATATCATTATGCGGGCGGATTTTGTAAAGACAATGGATTTCTCCTTGAAAGTTTATGCAACTTTAATGTATAATTATAACTGTCGACCTGTTAAGGAGTGAATGACTTGGAGAAAAACAAATTGTCCCTGCGGGGAAAGAATGTTTTGGGTCTGGAGGATTTCAGCCCGGAAGAGATTCGCTTGGTGCTTGATACCGCCAAGGAAATGAAGAACATCATTCATCGGGATATCAAGAAGGTTCCGACCCTGCGCGGCAAATCCATTGTCACCCTGTTTTATGAACCCAGCACCCGTACCCGTACTTCCTTTGAACTGGCGGGTAAGTACCTCGGCGCAGATGTGGTAAACATCACGGCCGGTTCGAGCAGTATCGTCAAGGGTGAAAGCCTCAGAGATACGCTCTATACCATCGAGGCTATGGGCGTAGATGCCATCGTTATGCGCCATAAGGCAGAAGGTGCAGCAGAATACGCTTCGCGCGTAGTAAGCCCTGTAATCCTGAACGCCGGTGACGGTGCGCATGCGCATCCTTCGCAGGGCCTGTTGAACCTCTTTACCATCGAGGAACATAAAGGCCATCTCGAAGGGCTGAAGGTCGCCATTATCGGTGATGTGCTCCACAGTCGTGTAGCCCGCTCCGATATCTACGGCATGCGCAAGATGGGCATGGAAGTGCATATCGCCGGCCCCAAGACCTTGCTGCCGCGTTTCCTCTACGAAGAACCGGGCATTGTGGTGCATGAGCGCATTGAAGATGCCATCGCCAATGCCGATGTTATCGAAGTGCTGCGCATTCAGCTCGAACGCATGAAAGGCGGCCTGTTCCCGACGACCCGCGAGTATGCACGGATTTTCGGCCTCAACGATACGCGCCTGAAGCTGGCCAAAGATGATGTACTGATTCTGCATCCGGGACCCATGAATAAGGGCTGGGAAATCTCGCCCTTTACGGCTTACGGCAAGAACTCGGCCATTCAGGAAGAAGTACAGAATGGCGTAGCGGTGCGCATGGCGCTCTTTACCTTGGTGCTGACGGGAGGAAAACAGGCATGAAAATTTTGCTCAAAGGCGGACGCGTAATCAATCCGGAAAATAAATTCGATGCAGTGGCAGATGTCCTCGTAGAAGACGGCAAGATTGTAAAAATCGGTGCAGGAATTGAGGAGAAAGCTGACGAAGTTTATAACGTTGCGGGTAAAGTGGTAACGCCGGGACTTATTGATCTGCATGTACACCTGCGGGAACCGGGCCAGGAAGCCAAAGAGGATTTTGCATCCGGTTCCAAGGCGGCAGCTGCGGGTGGCTTTACGACCATCTGCACCATGCCCAACACCAAGCCGGTGGTGGATTCGGCAGCGCTCGTGCGCAGCTTGAAGATGCGGGCACAGGAAGCGGCCTGCGTTAATGTGGAAATCATCGGCGCGGTAACGAAAAATCAAGAGGGCAAAGAACTGGCGGAAGTCGGTGATATGATTGAAGCCGGTGCGGTAGCTTTCTCCGATGACGGTCATTTTGATGAAAGTGCCAAGGTCATGCTCAATGCCTTTGACTATCTGCATACCTTTGACAAGGTCATCATCAACCATGAGGAAGAACCGACGCTGGTCGATGAAGGTGTAATGAACGAAGGGCACCGCAGCGCCATGCTGGGCCTTAAAGGCCGTCCGTCCGTAGCCGAAGATATCGCCGTCGCCCGTGATGTGCTGCTGGCTGAATATGCCGGGGCCCGCGTCCATGTGGCGCATATCAGCACCGCCCGTTCCGTGGATATCGTACGCCAGGCCAAGAAGCGCGGTGTAAGAGTGACGGCAGAAGCAACGCCCCAGCATCTGACCATGACGGAGGAATGTGTCAATCTCTTTGATACCTCCACGAAAATCAATCCGCCCTTGCGGGCAGCCAAGGACTGTGAAGCAATTCTCGAAGGATTGAAGGACGGCACCATTGATGCCATCGTCACCGACCACAGCCCGCATGCGCAGGAAGAAAAAGACCGTGAGTATATCTACGCGCCGAGCGGTTTCCCCGGCCTTGAAACGTCCTTGGGCATTATGCTGACGGATTTGTATCATGAGCAGAAACTGGACCTGCCTCTGATTATCTCTAAGATGAGCTATGAACCAGCGAAGGTTTTCGGCCTCAATGCAGGCAAGCTCAGCGAGGGCGCACAGGCGGATATCACGGTTATTGACCCGGAACTAGAATGGACGGTTGACGAAAAAGAATTCTATACCAAGGGCAGCCACAGCCCCTTTGTGGGCCGCAAGCTCAAGGGCAAGGCGGTGCTGACCATGGTGAAAGGTAAAGTCGTTATGCAGGATGGTAAGATTCTGGACTAACATAATTTTAATGAGGTGTTTTCATGAAGGGTAAATTAATCCTCGAGGACGGCAGCGTTTTTACGGGGCAGTTATTGAATGACAGCCGGGCAACCGGCGAAGTGGTGTTCAACACCAGCATGACGGGGTATCAGGAGAGTCTGACTGACCCCAGCTATTGCCGCCAGATTTTGACGCTGACTTATCCTATGGTGGGCAATTACGGGATTGCCGGTATCTTCATGCAGTCCCGCAAGGCTTTTGTGGGCGGCTTTGTCATTGGCGAACTTTGCGAGCTGGGCAGC
>DJYL01000157.1:0-2461 GCA_002448495.1 Pseudoselenomonas ruminantium
CAAGTCCCATCGACCGCACCATTTGAATTTTAAGCTCAGACGAGTTTCACATTGTGGATTGTCTGAGCTTTTCTTGTATATGCGGGGAGGCGGTTCTATGTGGTGGCGAAAGTTTTTTATCATGCCGTTGTTGTTCTTGCTGCTGATGGGAAAGGCCGAGGCTAAAGAAATCGATCAGGCAGAGCTGAATTTTGCTACAGCATTGATTTCCATGTCTTCCTATAGTGCGGAATTGAATCTGCTAGCACGTGAGTGGCTGCAGGATTTTGGCTGGGTGATTGATTCCCATGAATATGCTACAGCACTGGCTGATGGCCGGGTACATATTATGGCCCGTCAGTTTTCGGATGGGGAGCAGATTTATGTACTGGCTTTTCCGGGAACGGAGCGCAAGCAGGATGCTATTGTGGATTTGCGGGTTACGCGGGTACCCTTTGGCGGGCAAACACCGGCAGAGTTCAGCGCTGTGGCAGCAGCAGTGGAAAACAAGTCCGGAGCCAAACCTTTGGTGCATCAGGGCTTTAACGATTATACGCAAGCAGCCCTGTTCAGTGAGCCGCTGCCTGAGTTTGGCAGCTTGACGCTGGGCGAGGTTATTGCCCGCGATTTGCGTACACATCCATCTTATACGCTGTATTTAACCGGGCATAGCCTTGGGGGGGCAGCCGCTACATTGGCTGCTGCCAGACTGGCCGATATGGGCATAAGTCCTCAGCAGCTGCGGGTAATAACTTTCGGTGCTCCGGCTGTTGGCAATACGGCTTTTGCCCGCGCCTATGAAAAACGTATGCAACTTACCCGGATAACCATGGAGGGGGACCCGGTAAAGGCGGCTTTACAGTCCTTGTCCGGAGGTTATGTACAGTTTGGGGAGAAAGTGGTCTGGTCCAGCCATTTAGGACGGTTTCCCCACGATATGACCTTGTATCTGGATGAGGCTTTGCGTCATTATCAGGACAGCCATGGTGAGGATGAGCAGCCACTGCTCGTAACGGGAAAGGCGCAGCAGACGAATGGGCTGGTCTATGCCGCGCCTTTCCAGTTTGAACTGGGGGATAGGCTGAATGGTGATAAGTCTTATATGAAGCGGGTAGTGCAGGGAATCTTAAAATCTGCCTACCAGCCGTTAATTTTTGGGCAGGAGGGCGAAGATCCCTTTGAGGCAGCTCGGAAGCAGGGCGCAAAGTTTATTTTGGTGGAACGCTTTCAAGGAAAACGGATAAAGAATGAGGAAGAAAATTATCGCCTGACTTTGGAAGAAGAAATTTATGATGGTGCGGGCAATCTGCTTACGTTCCAGTCCTATAGTACCACGGCGGAAAATCTGACACCGATTGAGGCTGTGGGATATCTGACCATGAAAGCAGATGCAGAGCGGAGCATCCAATTAACCGGCAGTAAGTAAAGCAGGAATTTATATAAAAATCGCGAAATAAAATAATGTGTATGTGTATTGCCGTAAGGCGAGGAGGTTTATAATGGAAAAGTCAAAGGTTTATTTTACCAGCTTCCGCACGCAGGTGGGAACCAGCTGGCTGGAAAAACTGCGCCGTCTGTGCATTGCCGCAGGCATCAAGAATATCGATATGGAAGGCAAGTTTGTGGCCATCAAGATGCATTTTGGCGAGATGGGGAATCTGGCTTTTCTGCGGCCGCAGTATGCCAAGGTGGTAGCGGATTTGGTCAAGGAGCAGGGCGGTCTGCCGTTCCTGACGGATTGCAATACGCTTTATCCCGGCAGCCGCAAACACGCTTTGGAACATATGGATATTGCCAATATGCACGGCTTTAATCCCATGACGACGGGCTGTCAGATTATCATTGGCGATGGACTGAAAGGAACCGATGATGTGGAAGTTCCCGTGAAAAATGGTGAATATGTTAAAACGGCCAAGATTGGGCGGGCGGTCATGGATGCCGATATCGTGATTTCGCTCGCGCACTTCAAGGGTCATGAAATGACGGGCTTTGGCGGTGCCATCAAGAATCTGGGCATGGGCTGCGGCAGTCGCGCCGGGAAGATGGAACAACATTCTTCCGGCAAGTGCGTGGTCAATCAGGAACTTTGCCGCAACTGCCATAAATGCGCCAAGGAATGTGGCTCGAATGCCATCAGCTTTGACACGGGCAAAGCCTATATCGACCCGGAAAAATGCAAGGGCTGCGGCCGCTGCATTGGGGCCTGCGGTTTCTCCGCTATTCAAAATGAGCAGTGGGATGCCGGAGATTTGCTCGACAAGAAGATGGCGGAATATACGCAGGCGGTTGTGCAGGACAGACCTTGCTTCCATATCAATCTGGCCATGGATATTTCGCCGAACTGCGACTGTCATGGGGAAAATGATGCGCCCATTCTGCCGGACATCGGCATGTTTGCGTCCTTTGACCCCGTGGCTATCGACCAGGCCAGTGCGGATGCCTGTCAGAAGGCAACGCCTGTCCGTGACAGTCAGTTAGGCGA
>DJYL01000157.1:2592-3373 GCA_002448495.1 Pseudoselenomonas ruminantium
GTGCATTGGAAGGAAACGCTGGAACATGCGGAAAAAATCGGCATGGGTACGCGGGAATATGAACTGGTGACGCTGAAATGAAACAAGATGAACTTCGCCGATTGCAAAAAATTGTCGAAGTCCTGCGTTCAGAGAAGGGCTGTCCCTGGGACAGGGAACAGACCCATGAAAGCCTGAAGCCGGCCTGTATAGAGGAAGCCGCTGAAGTTCTGGCGGGGATAGATATTCTTCGCGCTACGGGCAAGGCGGAAAATCTCAAAGAAGAATTGGGCGACCTGCTTTTGCAGGTCGTCTTTCATGCCCGGCTGGCAGATTTTAATCTGGATGATGTGGCTAAGACGGTCAGCGATAAGATGGAGCGGCGGCATCCGCATGTGTTTGCGGGGGCGGCTGTGGAATCCGTTGACTGGGAGGCGATTAAGAAAGCGGAAAAGACTGGGCGTGAGTGGGAGGCAGATTACTTGCCGGGGGCTTTTTCTCAGGCGGAATCTTTAATTGCAAAGGCGCGAGAACGCAAAGGGATATAGTTACATCGATATGCTAAGACGCCCGGCGGCTGATCATACTTTTCCTTCGCCATAGACAGGCTTGTCAAAAACTGCGGAAAATATCACCAGTTCCCGCGGGCTTTTGTGCGATTCATATAGATGTTTACATCGAAGTGCTAAGCCAGAGGAGGGAGGGGGAGGCAATGGCTTTCGGCAGCGTTTGACAAGCTTGTCTAAGCAGACGAAAGTTATTGCCTCCCCCTCCCTCCGTCTTGCACAGCGAACTTGTCTGT
>DJYL01000043.1 GCA_002448495.1 Pseudoselenomonas ruminantium
CATGTAATCGTTGACCGGTGCATAGGCGTTAAGCGGCTTGGTAAAGTCCAGACAGAAGGAAAATATCGCCGTGCCGATGACCACATCACAGGTGTAGCCCTTGCCGAGCAGCCGCCAGGCTGCCATCAACAGCGGAATATTATAGGCAAAGGTCTGCACACCAATGGGCAGATGCGTGAGGTAATAGACAATCATGGCAATGCCCGTGGCACCGCCCGTCAACAGATGTGAAGGCACCAAAAAAAGATTGATGGACGAGCTGGCAATCAGACAGCCCACCGTAATCCCGACATAGCGCAGCAGGCGGTGTTCCAGCAATTTCAGCTGTATCATCTGCCCAGGCCCTCCAAATGTACCTCTTTATCCTGCGGCAGACCGGATACATCAATCACCGCAAAACCATTATCATCCTCGCTGTCCCCTTCGAGCAGCATCGGGTCGCCTTCCTCTGCCATAACGGCCCGTTCTGCATCATCAAGGGGCAGGCTGCTTATCCGCAAATCCAATAAATGACCATCATCCCCATCCACCTTTAAGAGCAGCTTCTGATGGGGATGATTTTCCCGATTATAAATCAAATAATTTTCGCCCTCGATAAACTGTTTCTGCGTTTTGCCATAGACCTTTTCCAGCCAAAACTTCGTAGCCCCCTGCCGCACATTGCTGCGGGCGGTATATTTTTCCATATCCACGGTAAAATCGACCACCTTGCCTGTGCGTACAGCTACGCTGGCCTCACTGCGGTCTTTATACACATAGGTCTTGACCTTTACCCCCTGCTTGATGACGGTTTTATCGTAGAGCGGCTCGCCCCACTTCGCCTGCAGAACACTTTCGCTGTCGCCAAGCATTACGCCCTTGCAAGAAAAATCCTCATCCACAACACTACCTGCCGCCATACAGACTGCACTCCACCAGCAGAGCACCAGCATGGTCAAGGAAAGCCAGCGTCCCATATTCTTCACCATAAGTTCCTCCCGAAATTGCCCTGTTCAAAAATCTTAATCTTTCGGCCATCGGCAGTCGTGCCGATAATTTCCAAATCACGGGTACCAATCATAAAGTCCTCATGCACCAGCGAATCATTGACGCCATGCCGCAGAAGCGTCACGCTGTCCATCTTCTCGCCGCCTGCAATGCAGGTCGGATAGGCCTTGCCCAAAGCCAGATGGCAGGAAGCATTTTCATCAAACAGGGTGTTGTAGAACAAAATCCCGCTCTGGGAAATCGGCGAATCAAAGGGTACCAAGGCCACTTCACCCAAATAACTTGCGCCCTCATCCGTTTCCAGCAGACCTTTGAGGATTTCCCCGCCTTTTTCCGCCGTGTAATCGACCACTTTGCCGTCCTTGAACGTGAGCTTGAAATTTTCAATGAGATTGCCGTTGTAGTTTAACGGCTTGGAGGCTGCGACTGTACCGTTCACGCCATCACGCTTAGGCATGCTGTAAACTTCCTCCGTCGGCATATTGGCGGCAAACTCAATGCCCAGTTCCGACTTTTCTGCACCGCCGGCCCAGATATGCCCCTCCGGCAGTTCAATTTCCAAATCGGTGCCGCCGGCATTCTTATAATGCAGCTTGACGAACTTCTGCTCATTGAGGAATTTGGCCGCCTTTTGCAGGAAATCAATATGCCTGCGCCACTCGGCTACCGTGTCGATACCTTCGCCAATGCGTACCGTCTTGAAGATGGCCTGCCAGAGTTTTTCCACCGCTTTTTCAGCCGTATCCTCGGGAAATACCTTCGCAGCCCAGCCCTTGGTCGGCACAGACACCACACACCAGGTATTCTTGTTGCTCATCAGGCGTTCGCGATACTCTAAGAGCGCCGCGCCCGCCGCCTGATTGGCAAGCTTCAGTTTTTCCGGCTCAATATCGCTGAAAATCTGCGGGTCACGCGCCGCAATGGACACAAACGCCGCGCCCTGCTCCGCATAGCCCTGATAGAACTTCACCCGCCATTCGGGAAATTCCGTAAAGAGTTCCTTCTTGCCATGCTCGTAGCGGATATGAGCGGAGAGTTCATCCCCCCAGCTCATGACCACATCATGGGCACCTGCCTTAAAGGCCGCCTCGGAAATCTTGCGGGCAAAGTCCGCACATTCAATCGGGGAATTGATGACCAGAATCTGGTCTTTCTGGATATTTACCCCGACATTTACCACTAATTCTGCATATTTTTGCAACAGTTCTGCCTGCATTACAAAGCCTCCGTATCGAAACAAAGTGTTACCGGCCCATCATTCACCGATTCCACCTGCATATCCGCACCGAATTCACCATGCTCCACCTTCACGCCCAAATCGCGCAAATCCTGCATAAATACTTCATATAATTCATTAGCCATAGCCGGCGGCGCCGCATGACTGAAACCGGGGCGGCGTTTTTTGAGATCCGCATAGAGCGTGAACTGGGAAATCACCAGCATGGAACCGCCCACCTGCGCGAGATTTAAGTTCATCTTCCCGTCATCATCCGAGAACACCCTTACATGATATATCTTCTCCGCAAGTTTTTTGGCCGACTCCGCATTATCTTCCGGCCCTACACCCAAGAGCACCAAAAAGCCCTGCTCAATCGCGCCATTCACTTTGCCTTCGATTTCTACACTCGCGGATTTTACCCGCGTCACTACTGCCCGCACGTTTTCACTCCTCTTACTGCATATAGGGTGCCGTAAACTCCTGCACCGTCTTGAAATATAGTTTCTCATCCTTCTGACAAGCCACGCCATGCACCGCATCATGGATTAACAGCAGACTCTTATCCGGCGCTTTCGCCACCCGGTAAAGCTGCTCGGCCATAGCCGGTGGCACCAAAGCATCCCGCGTGCCATGAATAAAGAGAATGGGCACCTTGGAATGCATCACCGCCACCTCCGGCACCGCCTGATTCAGACTGAAGCCCGCCACCTGCTGACACCGCCAGTCCAAAAGATTCATGGCGGGGAAAGCCGGCAGCCCCAACGACTCATGTATCTGATGCACGAGTAAATCAAAAGCGCTGGTGTAGCCGCTTTCTTCCACGCAAGCTGCTACATTCTTCGGCAAATCCTCATCATCACAGGCCATCATCACCGTGGCTGCGCCCATGGACACGCCATGCAGGATAATCTTGGCCTGCGGATAGTAAAGGGCAATCCGCTTGGCCCAATCCACCATATCCTCGCTCTCCCGATAGCCCATGGTCAGATAGCGGCCCTCACTCTTGCCTGCCGCCCGCAGGTCAGGGGTCAGCACGTGATAGCCCATCCGCAGATAGTGGGTTGCTATATAATAGGAATTTTCCTGCGTACCCCCGTAGCCATGCGCTACGATTACCCATTTTTTCGCACCGTTATCCTCATCGGGATAAAAATGCGTAGCCTTTAACACCAGATTGTCCCGCGAAGTCAGCGTCCATTCCTCATTCGTATAATCCGGCTTATCATAATGGCGCGCCTCCGGCGGCATGAGCAAAGCAAACGCCCTGGGCGGTTCCTGCGGATTATCCACCGTCCCCCGCTCCAAGCCAAAGTGCACCGCATAATTGCCAACAAAATATCCTATCCCCATGATAAAGGCCGCAGCCACAGCCGCCGCAGTAAGGACAGCCGTCAGGAGACAGGATAAAAACATCTTGTGCATGTAATCACCTTTCTACTGCTTGCCTAAAAACAAAGATGATTACATTTTATCACCGATATGGAATTTTTGCTATCCCTTAATGGGGTAAAGTATTGCCGTCCATCTCTCCCAATATCTGCGCCAACACCCTGTAGTCTAAGTATTGAATCCCTTCCATGCCCTGATGTATCTTATCCGCGAGGTCACTGCCATAATAGATTTCCATCGCCTTTTCCAATGGTACCGACCTGTCTACAGCTATCTGGGCAATGATTCTCTCTTCCAGCTTTTCCTGATATACCTGTTCCAAAACATTATCATCCATGGCTCACACCTCAAAATAAGAATCATAGGTCAGCATCTGCTCTATAGCCTTCTGCGTTATGAAAGCTGTCTGGTCATAATTGGGATATGCCCTTATTTCCTTTAAGGCTCTGTCCTTGTCCCAAATCCCCGTACGATACAAGTCAACTACCCGGAACACCTTGTCATTGGCTACCTTGCCGGAAATCAAATCATACTCTCTGTATTCCATGTCCCCATCCCGACAACGGCAGATAAAATCTATCCATTCCTGCATATCCTTGGGAAAAGTTTTATGCTTCAATGCTCCGATATCATCAGCCATTCTATAACAGTTCACGATAGCCGTTTTATCTTTCTGCAACCCAGCCTTACGTCTGGCCCATCGTATGGCCTGTTCCTTAACCGTGGTCACATAGAAGCCTTGTCCGAAGTCAAGCAGCCGGTAAGAGTGGAGTACATCCGGCTCTTTGATTATCTCTGTGGAACCATGATAGACAATCACACCGTCACCCCCCGTATCCGCAGATATTCCTTAATATCATCCACCAGATAGCCGCTGCCTTGAGTATGGAGAATATCATAGTGAGGCACCAGATATTCATTTATACAACCAGTTTCCTGTAATTTATGGTAGACCTGCTTGGGGGAGAGATTCCACTTGTTGGCGCAAGCGTGGATCATATAAACTACAAATTCCATCGTTTCCTGATTCATGGTCACAACCTCATTTTCATAGCTAATTTACAATGGGTCTATATACTTTCACATTAATTCATATTATTCGTTGTTATGCCTACTTAATTTCAAATCTGGACGTTTGCAGAATTTGCAAAATCCGATTATACTCATTCAGTAAATTTTATCCTGTTCTCTTTGCCCCTTGCGCCATCCCACACTCATAAATACATTCGATTAAATTGCATTTTCCTTCTGCCTAGATTATACCACAAACCTTCAACTCCATAAAGTTTCACTCCAAAACCGTATTTCCCTAAATCCCTGCCTCTAACGGCCCTTCCATGAATTCAGATATGATGTAGTCCTTTGAATATTCATTTCCCGTTCCTGCTGTGCAACATAGGAAAAAATCTGTATCACCAGATTAGAAATCAACTTGCTGGTTATGTCACTGACCGCTTTGGCTCTTGTATCCACCAAAGGTAAATCCAGAACAACCAATGCTACATCTTTTTTTCGTGTTATAATATCCAACTGCTCAATCATTTCCTCATAGTTACGCCCCAACCTATCCAAACTCTTAACCACTAAGGTATCCCCCTGTTTTAGCTTATCTAGTAATTGATTGTATGCTGGCCTGTCAAATGTCCTGCCGCTTTGCTTGTCCGCAAAGACACATTCCTTTGGTACGCCAAACTTTTCCATAGCCAGCCATTGCCGATCCTCCTTTTGTGCTAATGTCGATACACGAATGTAGCCATAAATCCGATTTCCCATAGTCATCAACCTCCCTCAACAGTTAATCCCATAATTGTATCATCGATTTTACCGCATCAAAAAAGCCCATAACACGATATTCCCTTGCTATGGGCTTATACTCTTACATATGAGATTTTCACTCTACGTTGAAGTTTTTACATCCCTCAAAATACTTTTTGCAAACACAACAAAGGAATTCTCCAGCATAGTGTATGCCTTGCCACTTTCTATTGATCGCCATAAATTCTCTGCTTTTATCCATTTGATTTTGGCTGTCTGCTCTACGCAGTTTGGGAATCTCTCCTTTGCCAACTGCGCATAGCGTTTGGCACCGATTCTCTGCGCACCTTCTGTGGCGGGCGTCCGCCATTGGGGCAGATAATAATGCTGCTTGACACTACCGTCATAACCAGACAGCTGCCAAGTCGAAAAGCCTAACTCCTCAACCTGCAAAACACCATTCAGCCAAATAGCATAGCGGGTATGCACCGCCTCAAATTCACCATGCATGATGGTTTCCGTAAAAAGATAGATATAACGCTTTTTCTGCGCATCATACAACACTGTGAATTGCCCATATTCCTCACCGGTCAAAATATCCGGCATATGCGAGCCGCCCACCAAATAAATGCCCCCATGGCGCGTCCATTTACCTTCGTTGAATTCTTCACACCGCAGCTCTTGCGTTCCGTCAAAGCTGCCTGCCTTCGCCAGCAAAATCTCCAAATTGCCGTCATGGTTTAAGTCGGTCACTGCGTAATGCCATTTGTTCCAATCCGCAGCCTGCGTTGGCTGGACGAACCAGCCGTTTTCCGCCTTCGCCGTCCTCGCCAAAATTTCCAGCTGCTCCTGCACCTGCAGAGGTGCAGCGGATACAACGCCTGCACAAAGCCATGCTGCCATAAGCAGAACATAAAGCCGCTTCAACACTACCATATCCCTGCACCTCCACGAAATGCTTTTTCATCCTTCACACAGACATAATGCTGTTTATCAGGGAAGTTTGGTGAACTCCACACCATTATCTGTGTTTTCTTTTTTGTCCTGCCAACGCATTATGCCATCACGCAGGACAAAGAGTGCTCGACCGTCATTATAGGCCATATTCTCTTTACTTGTACCGTTTTCTGCATAAACATAGTCGATGCGTGTGCCATCGCCGTTACTGAAAAGAATCGCCGCAAAATTGTCATAGCTGCAATGATAAACCCAACGGCTGCCTTCAGCGGCATTGCTTGCCCATTGAATTTCCACCAGTAAGCCATTCCCCTCCCGGCTTACTACAGCAGAACAGCGGCCACTGCCCCAGACGCCAACATAATCTTCTGCCTTAATGCTCGCACGGTTTTTATCGTAGCCATTTTCGGCATAGCGCACAAAATGCATGGCTCCATCCTGCCCGGAATAAAGGTCTGTCTGCGTTGCCTTCTTTTCGTCCCTGGCAAAGGCCCCCCATTGTTCATTAGCACTCGTATACGCTGAATACCACGGCGAGGCTGTGTCCTTATCCTCAAGAACTACGCCGCCACCTTCAAAAAACGAATACCAATAGGATTTTGAACCATCCGGATGTTCTTCAGCCGTTACCTTAACCATGCCAATGGCCCTGCCGTCTTTGTAGGTCATTTCATACTTGCCATCCGCGTAGATGACAAGACTTCGCGCATCAGCTGTACCTGCCTCACGCCAGGTTCCGACAATAGGCTGAATACTGTGCTCACTGACCGCCGTTGCTTTCTGCACCGCTGTACCGGCACTTTTTGCTGCCGCCACAGCAGTTTCTCCTACAGCGATACCGCTGATAAAACAGGCCGCCGCTCCGATTAGCAGCACAGGGAGCAGTATTTTCTGTATCGTTTCATATGCATACATTTTAGTATCCTCCTGCGCACCATTCAACCTGCCGCCTTTTCCCAATGCGTCTTGGAATGCCAGCGGTGACGATATTTGCCGTGATATTCGGGGATACCCGGATTCTGAATATAACAGGTATAAGCAACATACTGATGTGCCGGTACATAGATATCCTTCACATAATGACGGATACCCGTATCCGCCCACATCCGCTGACCGTTGTCTGCAATCAGCGTAAGGTCAATGTCCATCCACTTGACATAAGCTCCCTGATTGCCACTGTTTTCAAAGTAGCCGACAACTTCCACCTCACCCGCATGATGTATATAGACATGCTCAATCTGGAACTTGATTACCGGTCTTGCCTGTGCTGCCGACGGCAAAATTGCCGTGTAAAGCAAGGTAAACACTAAACATGCAAATAACTTTGATACATACGACCTCATGTTTCTGCCCTCCTTTTTCTTCTTTATGCCTCTTATTACCTATGCTGTTCAGACTTTCCTCTCAACCTCACATCTTTCTCCATTTTAATTATATAATACTATCATTAATCTTCAAACTATTTTGTTTATTTTTTGCATAAATCAAAAACAGGCTTGACCGGTTAAATTTCAACCAGTCAAGCCTAACTATTGTTGTTATTTTATTTTTCCATAGCCGCCACAGCTGCAAATGCTTTTTCTGCTGCCGCAATGGTTCTATCAATATCCTCGTCCGTATGGGCGCCGCTCATAAAGAGGGTTTCAAACTGGGACGGGGCAAGGTAGATGCCTTGTTCGAGCATGGCCTTGAACCAGACCTTGAATTTTTCCTGGTCGGCATTGCAGGAGTCCTCGTAATTCAGTACATCCTTTTCGCTGAAAAAGATACCGAACATGGAACCGGCCTGATGGGCCTGAATGGCAACGCCTGCGGCTTTGGCTTTTTCCTGCCAGCCGAGGAGCAGTTTCTTGGTCTTTAAGGTCAGTTCCCGGCTGTAATCAGCCTTGCCGTCTTCCGGTTCGGCGGTGATAATCCTAAGTGTTGCCAGGCCTGCCGTCATGGCCAGCGGATTGCCGGAGAGCGTGCCTGCCTGATACACAGGGCCGGCAGGTGAAACCTTCGCCATAATGTCCTTACGTCCGCCGTAAGCTGCTACGGGCAGGCCGCCGCCGATGATTTTGCCCAGGCAGGTCAAGTCCGGCGTAATGCCATAGGCTGCCTGTGCGCCGCCCAAGGAGGCACGGAAACCGCACATAACCTCGTCAAAAATCAGCAAAGCGCCGTGTTTTTCCGTGAGGTCACGGAGTTTTTTGAGGTAGCCCTGTTTCGGCAAAACAAGGCCCATATTGCCGGCTACCGGCTCCACGATAACGGCGGCTACTTCGTCACCGACTTCTTCCATCACTTTCGTAATGGCTTCTTCATCATTATAGGGTACAGAAATCGTATCCTGTGCCGTGCCTTTCGTTACGCCCGGCGAACTCGGCACACCGAAGGTCGCCATGCCGGAACCGGCGTTGACGAGCAGGCTGTCGCTATGGCCATGGTAACAGCCAATGAATTTGACAATCTTTTCCCGGCCCGTATAGCCGCGCGCCAGACGCAGGGCACTCATGGTGGCTTCGGTGCCGGAGTTGACCATGCGGATGGTTTCGATGGACGGATAGACCTCCATCACAAGCTTTGCAAGTTCCGACTCAATGCAGGTTGGCGCGCCATAGCTTGTGCCGCGGGTAACTGCTTCCTGCAGAGCCTTGACGACTTTGGGATGGGCATGGCCCACGACCATAGGTCCCCAGGAGCCAACATAGTCGATGTATTCATTGCCATCGATATCGTAAATCTTATCGCCTAACGCATGGTCGATAAACGGCGGGTTGCAGTCCACGCTCTTATAGGAACGCACGGGGCTGTTGACGCCGCCGGGCATGAGTTCTTTGGCTTCAGCAAAAGCAGCAGCGGATTTTTCCAGATTAAGCATTTGCATCCTCCTTCAGCCAACGGGCCACGTCCATAGCATGGTAGGTGATGATGATATCGGCACCGGCACGCTTCATGGAGAGCAGGGTTTCCATAACAATGCGCTTTTCGTCAATCCAGCCGTTTTGGGCTGCCGCCTTGACCATGGCATATTCGCCGCTGACGTTATAAACAGCCACCGGATGATGGATATGGTCGCGCACCTGACGCACGATATCGAGGTAAGCCAGCGCCGGTTTTACCATGATGATATCAGCGCCTTCGGCAATATCGAGGTCAACTTCTTTGATGGCTTCATGGGCATTAGCCGGATCCATCTGATACTGACGGCGGTCACCGAAAGCCGGCGCACTGTCGGCGGCATCACGGAAGGGGCCGTAGTAGCCCGAAGCGTATTTAACCGCATAGCTCATAATCGAGACATTCTGGAAGCCGTTTTCGTCCAAAGCTTCGCGGATAGCCGCCACACGGCCGTCCATCATATCGGACGGCGCGATGATATCCACACCGCACTGTGCCTGCGAAACAGCAACTTTCTGCAGGAGTTTCAAGGTCTTGTCGTTATCCACATAGTGGCCTTCGAGATGGCCGCAGTGGCCGTGGTCGGTATACTCACACATGCAGACGTCGCCCACAATCATAAGTTCCGGCACTTCCGCCTTAATCGCCTTGATGGCCCGCTGGACAGGGCTTGTCATATCCCATGCGCTGCTGCCATCTGCATCCTTATATTCGGGAATGCCAAAGACTTCCACGGACGGAATGCCCAGTTCCCAGCATTCCTTGGCGGTCTTGACCGCTTCATCTACCGACAGGTGAAAACAATTCGGCATGGAAGGGATTTCTTCCCGCACGTTTTCCCCCGGCACCACAAACAGCGGATAGACAAAATCCTTTACCGACAGGCTAGTTTCCCGTACCATTGCCCGCATAGCGGGGCTGATGCGCATACGGCGCGGACGGAGCTTCTGTTCATACATGATATAACATCTCCTATTATTTGCAGATGGCCTCCACAAGACCATCAATGGTATATTCTTTAGCGACAATATCCGGCTCAATGCCTAAGGA
>DJYL01000140.1 GCA_002448495.1 Pseudoselenomonas ruminantium
GCCGAAAGACTGAGCACGCTTTTTTGATAGTCGAAATAAACCAGCAGAATATACACCAGTTGCAACAATCCGGTGAAAAAGGCACCAAACAAGAGCACGTTATACATATTCACCTGATTATAGGTAATTCCCGACCAGCTAAGCAAATAATTGCCAACCGCCAAAGCCACCAACGTAAACACCAGCTGAAACTCAATAATGTGCCGCAGTTCAAACCACAGCGTATGCAGTAAATCCTTGCGGGCATCGTCAATTTCCCGGAAGTTTCCCTTTTGGGTGATGTAAGTAAAGTAATGGGCATAGCGCTCATAGAAATTCGTTTCCACCGTTACCACAAACATCGTCATCAACGGCAGGATAGACAGGAAAGCATAGAACGTCACCACATCATAAATGGGGGAATAAAGATAAGTCCCGCCTACCAGCACGCCCCACTCGCCATGCCAGATGATGACATTGGGCAAAAACAATCCCAGCATATAGAAAGAAGCCGTCAAAAACAGCCGCCAGTGCCGTTCAAAATAAGGCAGGAACGCAAAGTTCTGCCCGCCCTTTGGCATGCCAAAATAGCCGGTAATATGCAGCAAAAAGAGCAGATTGATAAGCCCCATGCCAATATCCATGGCCAAAAGCCCGGACTGCTCCGGCAGCAGGTTCGTATGCGTTAAGAATACCCAGACCAGAAATATGCTCAACAAGACACCGATTAAATAGCTGACCAACAGCCGCGAATAGCGCTTTACCGCCGAAAGGTAAACACTTTCTGTCCATGCCAGCAATAGTTCAGCAAAAAAGAGATACCCCAGCCATTTGGTCAATAGCGGCAAAGGCTTATCCCAAAAGAAAATGCCTGCCGCTGCCGCCCCCAGAGTCGTGAGAATCGCCCCCATGCCAAACAGGGACGCTGTGGCATCTGCAAACCTGCCCAGGGATAGGGAATCTGCCAAATAACGGGTCAATACCATAATAAACCCCGCAGAAAAAATCTGGGAGAACACAAAGGCATAGACCACCGAAGCCACAAAAATCTGCGCAGCCTCCCCCTCAATGCCATAATAAGCAAAGAGGCTCTGCACCGCCAGCACCATGCTGGTCATCAAGGCAAAGGGACCGGCGGTGATGATGGCCGAATACGAATATGCTTTTATATGTCCTGCCGCCGTGCGGGCCGTAAATAACTTCTTTAACTCAAAACCTACGCCTGCCACTTTTTATGCCTCCTGCACATACGCCTGATAAATCTCCCGGTAGCGGTCAATAAAATGTTCATAGGTATAACCGCGTTTCGTGCGTTCATAGCCGATATTGCCCATTTTCCGCCGCAGTTCAAAGTCCTTGCCCAGACGTATCATTTCCTGAGCCATTGCCTCAAAATCCATGGGCGCCACCACGGCGCCGGCCTCGCCTAAATCATCATTGCTGTCGCCATAGATCAGTTCCCAGCAGCAGCCTACATTCGTGGTCACAAAGGGACGGTGCGCAGCAAACCCTTCCAATACAGCCAAAGGCTGCCCCTCGCTGATACTCGAAAGCATCATGAAATCCATCTGCGGCAGATATTCTGCCACATTTACCGAGCCGGTAAAATCCACATTGGTAAGTCCCAGCATGGATACCGTCTGCTTGCACAGCTCAAAATATTCCTTATCCTCATCATAGCCCCCCATAACCACCAGGCGGGCATCGGGAAATTCCTCCTTAAACAAAAAGAAGGCACGCAGAAGCGTCACAATATCCTTGATGGGCACTACCCGTACCACCGCACCAACGGTTAAGGGGCCGTCATGTTTCTGCAGCTCACCGATATCGGCAAAGCGCTCCATATGTACACCGTTGGGCACTATGCCAATCTTTTGCGGGTCACAGCCCAAATCCTGCTCAATCTCCGCATTGTGCTCAAACAGCGTATATACCCGGTCCGCAGTTGCATAGGACAGTTTAGCCAGATTATAAAAATACTGAATCCAGACGGCCTTAAAATCCCCCTTGGCCCAGTCACTCTTGATAATCTCCACTTCCCGCTCACGGGAATAAATGCCATGTTCCGTGATGATAAAGGGCTTGTGGTAAACCTCTGCCGCCATCGCGCCAATCACACCACAATAGCCTGTGGCAACACTATGGTACACATCGGCCTGAGGCAAATCCTGTTGCAAAAGATACAAAAGCGGCAGCAGCATGGAGCGTATAGTCCAGAAAAAATCCGTAAACGGCAGGTAACTGTATTTTTCCATGTAAACCCGCTGAATCACATCGAAAAAATCACTGGACATAAAAATATCCAAAGAGCTGGCAAAGCGGCGGCGGTCACGGAAAATAGAAGCCAGCTTCCGAATATCCAGCGGCCTGCCGCCAATAACCAGTTCATAGATGGTCTCCCGTTCTTCTGCCGTCAGGATATTTTCCCGCATGCCGCCGGAATACTGATTGAGTATCTCGTCCAAAAATTCTTCCTGCACGCCTTTCAGGTTCGGCGGAAATTTGTACTTAAAAGCACCGCGGTCTTTGGCATCTGCCCCTATGGAATAGATAAAA
>DJYL01000200.1 GCA_002448495.1 Pseudoselenomonas ruminantium
GGTGAAAACATTGCGAGAAGATGTGTTTCAGTACGCAAAGGGAAAATATAAGACAGAGCCGGAGTATCTGTGGCGGCGATTTCCGCACTATGCCGTTCTTCGTCATGAGGATAACCGCAAGTGGTACGGACTCATAATGGATGTCCCAAGAGAAAATCTTGGGCTTCATGGTGAGGGAAGAGTGGATATACTCAATGTGAAGTTGGCCGATACTGCTTATGCCGATATGCTCATACATCAGAATGGGTACTTCAAGGGCTACCATATCAGCCGTGGCAATTGGGTATCAGTGCTGCTGGACGGTACTGTACCCATGAAGGATATACAGAGTCTTTTGGCTGAAAGCTACGTCGTCACATCAAAGAAGTATCGGAAACAAAAGGAGCGTCCACCGAAAGAGTGGCTCGTCCCGGCAAATCCCAAGCATTACGATGTAATCCATGCCTTTGATAATAAGGCTGAAATTGATTGGAAACAGGGACGCGGCATTATCGTAGGTGATACCGTATATTTGTACGCTACCGCTCCTGTATCCGCTATCCTTTTCAAATGCAGCGTAACCAAGACGGATATACCTTTCGATTATGCCGAAAAAGGATTGACCATCACGGCGCTCATGAAAATAAAGCTGCTTAAGCGATACAAGCCAGATGAATTTCCCTTCGCACTGCTCAAAGGGGAATATGGAATTTATGCTGTACGAGGACCGCGAGGAATTCCCCACAGTCTAAGTGAGATGTTGAAATGAGGTAATCGACCATGAAGAAGCTGACAGCCATATTTACAGTTCTGCTACTGCTTGCTATGACAATTCCAGCGATGGCGGCATCTGCCATAAACCAGGATGGCTACTACAAAGGCATCAAACTATGCGGCAGGGTAAAGGTAGTGGAGCATTTTGCCGATATCAAGGTCAAGGTGGTGGATTCCTTCCCTGACCTCAAGGTGAAGGTTGTTGACTCTTTCCCGGATGATATAGGCGAATGGAAGTTCGTGGAAAGCGGGGAAGACTTCACCGTCCAGTTTGTAGATAGCTTTCCAGATATCAAAATCAAGTATGTGAATTCATTTCCGGGAGTGGAATAGGGAGGACTAAGATGATAATTGATGTTGGCTTTGACTTCACTACGGATTCGCCAGAATATTGGGAGGGCTTTTGGGACCGGAATGACGGCCTTGGTGCTGGCGTCTGTGACCCAGATGCCTGTAGCCCCACTTTGAAACGATACCACCAATTGATATGGAGCAAGCCATTACCTAATGGTGAATTTCTTGAACTAACACCGAGGAAGGGGCTGGCATATCTAAGTTGGCGTGATATGTTCTTTGGTAGTGATTCTATATTGGTTAGCTTCCGCTATAGAGACTACAAGGATATGATTGCCGCCGTTATGCATCATTTGCCAGATTACAAAGCCTTTATGGAGAATTTTTTGCATAAGGCATATACCATTGGTGGAATGATAATTTTTCCAAAACATGCTAACAGCATGAATCAGCGCAGGGGGACTAATAGGCAGATACGTGACAGATGGGATTTGACGATGGAATGCATCCGAAGGTTCTATAGCGGTGAAAACAGCCCACTTTCAGATGTAATGGAGCACGACTGTGATTTCTATGCTTTGTTTAACGATTTCAAAGGATATGTAGATTTCTTTTATTTGCAGGATTGTGTGACCGAGGATTATAAGCGGGTTCGATTCTGGCTGGGGGATGGCAACTTTAATAACCCTCCGCTACCTCAGACAGTCGATGAATATCTAGCTTGGATTGCAACGGAACTAGATTTCTTAGATAAACGTAATGCCAGGATAAAGGCAGCAATAGAGCAATGAGCGCCTTGCTCAGGATGTGTGATAAATGAAAATTGCAACATGGAATGTAGAGCGACTGAAATATCAAAGTTCCCTTGATAAAATAATTTCTGTCATAGAGGCCGTTCAGGCGGACATCCTTGTGCTTACTGAAACCGATGAGCGCATAAAACCAAATTATCGTTATAGTTTCCATACATCAAAATTACATGACGCACCAACCGACTACCATATGCCGGGGCGTTATAAGGACTATGCCGTGGCGGATGTATACGCAGCTACGGAAAATAGGGTGTCTATCTATACGAATTATCCATGTGTCGGGCAACACAAAACTTATGATAGATATACTGCCTTATGCACCGAATTGGAGACTGAAGCCGGGAATTTACTGGTGTATGGCACAATTATCGGTATCATCGGTAACCGGGATGAGTCATTCAAGCAGGACTTGCTTCAGCAAGTAGGCGATTTTGAGCGGTTGTCAAAATTGGGGGATATATGCATCTGCGGGGATTTTAACTGTTCTTTTGCCGATAACTACTATTTTACGAACTTTGGCAGAGAGACAATTAGGGCATCTTTTGCTCGTAACAAAATCTCCCTGCTCACGGGAAGTCAGCAGGAGTGTATCGACCATATTGCTATATCACGGAATTTTATAGGTGTCAGTGATATTACTGTATCGGAGTGGAACTTGGATAAATCCTTGTCTGATCACAAAGGAATTATTGCTGAAATTGAACTCAATTCAGATACGAGAGAGGAGACGTTTGGTATGAATCTTAGTGAGATAGGTTTTCGTGGCTTATATCGCAACTTCATTATTTTGCAATTAACAGAGCGGCTAAAAAGTGCTGCTAATGATTTCCCTGGAGCAATGAATGCAGAGTATGCCCTGGTTTATGGGTATATTGACCATACTGCTGGTCTTACTCTTGAGATTTTAGCGCTAGGCAATAAAAGTAGCGATGGATTTGAATTTGAAAATGGAAACAACGATATACGCTCCTTTATCAGGGTAGGAGCAGTGAAAGACTGTATATTTTACGGTGCTGATAACAACGAAGAGTATGAGCTTCAATACCGTGAGAAAATAGAAATGCTGAAGGGGTATATGCCATCAGAAGATGTAGAGAAAATTCGTGGCATGACATTTTTGGACACTTGTCGGAGTGCCGAGTACCCTGATGATGTGGTGGTATATTTATTCAAGGAAGGTTGCAAGCCTGAAGGATGTTGGGTAAGAGTTGAGAAAATTGTCGAGCCGGGATTAGCCGGTATTTTGCTAAATGAGCCTGACCAAAACATAGGATGTCATGCAGGTGATATGATACAGTTTGGCATTCAGCAATTAAAAGACGGAACCATAGTCTGTTTCTCAAATTTTGACTGAGGTAAGGGGTTATCTTGTGATGACTAAACGACACAGCTATGAAGGGGGAGCATAATGCCATTAGAAATCGTACGTAACGACATAACGAAAATGCAGGTGGATGCCATCGTCAATACGGCGAACCCAAAGCCTATAGTAGGTGGCGGCGTTGACCGGGCAATACATAAGGCGGCAGGAACAGAGCTGCTGTCGGCACGGAAGAAAATAGGCGATATTGCTACAGGTAAGGCAGAGGTCACACCAGCCTTTGGTCTTCATGCCAAGTTTGTCATCCACACAGTAGGTCCGGTGTGGCAGGATGGGGAACATGGAGAGCGGGAGTTGCTGGCCAGCTGCTATGCAAATTCCCTGCAGTTGGCAGCGGACAATGGCTGTGTCTCTATCGCCTTCCCGCTTATCTCGGCAGGGGGATTTGGATGTCCCTCTGAGGTTGCCATAGCTGTGGCAACTCAAGCTATCCGTGAATTCTTGGTTGACCATGATATGGATGTCTACTTGGTGGTTTTTGACCAGAAGGCGTTCAAGATATCAAGCAGCTTGTTTGATGATGTGCAAAGCTTCATTGACGAGAGGTACATCGAAGAACTGCTGGACGAAGAATATCGTGGGGATTATCGTGAAAGGCGAAGAATATTTGAGGCACCTTCTTATCTTGGGGATGAAGCCCCTGTTGCCGAAGCACCAGACCTTCCAATGTTCAAGCCTGCGAAGAAAAAACGCTCCCTTGAGGATTTGCTGGCTGAAGTAGATGATACCTTCTCAGAAACACTTCTGAGGCTGATTGATGCAAAGGGAAAGACTGACCCGGAAGTCTACAAGAAGGCAAATGTTGACCGCAAACTATTCTCGAAGATACGCAACAACCCTGCATATAAGCCCAGCAAAGCTACCGCATTGGCTTTTGCCGTTGCTTTGGAGCTGAACCTTGATGAAACGAGGGACTTCATTGGGCGGGCAGGCTATGCACTATCTCATAGCAGCAAGGCAGATATAATCGTGGAATATTTTATACAGCGGTCAGAATATGACATTTTTACCATCAACGAAACTCTGTTTGCCTTCCAACAGCCACTTTTGGGCTGCTGAAATATGTCGCATGACGGGCGACCGCACCAGCATCTGCTTCTGATACAATGGAATCATACAAGAGAGGAGTGGTCGCTATGTTAGGTGCAATTGTTGGCGATATCGTAGGTTCCGTCTATGAGTGGAACAATATCAAGACGAAGGAATTTTCACTGTTCCGGGATGACTGTTTCTTTACCGATGATACTGTTATGACCTGTGCTTTAGCTGAAGCCGTCATGAACGGTGGGGAACGGGATGACTTTATTGATGCCATGAAGAAATATGGCAGGATGTACCCGGAGGCTGGCTATGGTGGCAGGTTCGGAGCATGGCTGTTCTCAGACAATCGTGAGCCGTATAACAGCTTTGGCAATGGCTCGGCCATGCGTGTGTCACCATGTGCCTGGGTCATGGATTGCGGTTTCTGTGCCAGAACGGGAATGTGGCCGTCAAACGGCAGAGCCGTAGCAAGACTGTCTGCGGAGGTTACCCATAACCATCCGGAGGGCATAAAAGGAGCTATGGCAACTGCCGATGCAATATTCATGAACCGCTTTAACTTTGGTGGATATTATATCGATTATGGAAAGCCCATCAATGATGACCCGGAAGAATGCAAAAGGCGTGTCAAGGAGCATATCGAGAAGGAGTACGGCTACGATTTGTCCCGCACCTTGGATGAGATTCGCCCTGACTATAAGTTCAATGAAACCTGTCAGGATACAGTGCCACAGGCCATAATCGCATTCCTGGAAAGCACGGACTTCGAGGATGCTATACGCAATGCCATATCCCTTGGTGGTGATAGCGATACGTTGGCGACTATCACCGGCAGCATTGCTGAGGCGGCCTATGGCGTCCCGGACTGGATTAAGGATAAGGCATATTCATATTTGGACGAGCCACTGAAGGAAGTGTTGATGCGGTGGAGGCAGTACATTGAGACAAGGAATGGCGGCCGTAGGGCATTCCACACAATGATTACCGGTGTGAACGAGTATCTCCGTAGCAACCATCAAGCATGACACCTCGAAATGTCGCATGACAGGCGACCAAACGCTCCTTTATCTTCGGTAGAATAAAGCTATCAAAGATAAGGGGGCGTTTTAAATGAAGAAAGGCTTAACAGAAATCGTGTTCATTCTGGACAGGAGTGGCTCCATGAGCGGTTTGGAGACTGACACCATCGGCGGATTCAACTCGCTCATCAAGAAGCAGCGGAAAGAGCCGGGAGAAGCTATTGTCTCCACGGTGTTGTTTGATGACACCTGCGAGGTAATCCATGACAGGGTGCCGATGGACAAGGTGGAAAAGATGACGGAAGATACTTATTTCGTCCGTGGCTGCACGGCACTGCTGGATGCTGTAGGTGGCGCTATCCATCATATCGGTAACATTCACAAGTATGCTCGTGATGCGGACAGGCCGGAGAAGACACTGTTCATCATCACCACCGATGGCATGGAGAACGCCAGTTGCAGGTACACCTACAAAAAGGTAAAGAAGATGGTGGAGCGTCAGAAGGAGAAGTACGGCTGGGAGTTCCTGTTCCTGGGAGCTAACATAGATGCCATCGAAGCGGCAGGCCATATTGGCATCCATGCTGACAGAGCGGTTACCTATCAGTGTGATGAGGAGGGAACGGCACTCAACTATGAAGTCTTGGAGGCGGCTATTCATCATGTGCGCAGCTGTTCGGAGCCGCTGATGCCATGTTGGAAACGTAGGATTGATGAAGATGTAAAGCGGCGTGGCAGCAGAAGAATTTGAAAATATAGGGATGTGGCTGGCTGTCTGGCAATATGCTGGGCAGCCTTTTTGTTCTATATTTGGTGGAGAACGGCTCTTCGGTGGTGTATAATGATTATTGTAAAATTCTAAGAACGGACAGGAGATTTAGGTTGAAGGTACTGAATTTTTATGGCGGTGCGGGCATTGGCAAGAGCACCATCGCTGCAGATATTTTTTCGAAGCTGAAACGCAAGGGGCATAAAACGGAGCTTGTGGGTGAGTATGCCAAGTGGCTCTGGTATCAGAATGCCACGGACATTGTGCAAGATCAGCTGTATCTATTTGCCGAGCAGGTGCACAGGCTGAAGACACTGGAACGCTACGGCGTGGAATATGCGGTCTGCGATTCGCCCTTGCCGTTGAACATCATCTACAACAACACCCCGGATGAACTCTTTGACCAGTTGGTGATGCATGAGCATGCCAAGTTTGACAATGTGGAATATCTGCTCCAGCGGAATGATGAATTCATCAGCATCGATGGACGTAAGGAAACCAATCTGGAGCGGGCCAAGGTGAAAGACGAAGAAATCAAGGCCGTTCTAGATCGGGCTGGTATAGGCTATACGGTTATCTCTCCTTGGGAGACAGACAAGGTGCTGCTGGATTTGAAGATGAAGTGAGGAACTGGAAGATGGTAAGAAATATAATGAAGGACTTGCTGTTCTTGAGGCAAAAAGCTGAACCGGCTGCCAAGGAGGACATAGCCATTGCAGAAAACCTGCTGGACACGCTTCGTTTCCATAGGGAACACTGCGTAGGGATGGCAGCAAATATGATAGGTGAACGGAAAGCTATCATGGCCATAGCCGATGGCAATAGGCTTACAGCTATGCTGAATCCAGAAGTGGTAAAGAAGTCACCAAGGACATACAAAACCTCAGAGGGGTGCCTTTCTATTCCCGGTGAGCGTGAAGTGGAACGCCATGACTGGATTGAGATCAAATATAGGGATATGGACTGGCATAAGGAAAAGCGTAAGTTCACAGGCTTTGAAGCGGAAATCGTCCAGCATGAGCTTGACCATCTGGAAGGGAAACTTGTCTGATGCGTATTTACGTTGATGCCGATGCCTGTCCGGTAGTACGGCAGACAGAAGAAGTGGCGCGAAAATATGGCATAGCAGTTACGCTCCTGTGTGATACCAATCATGTGCTTCGGTCAGACTACAGCGAAGTCAAGGTAATCGGAGCAGGGGCAGATGCGGTAGAC
Source organism: Pseudoselenomonas ruminantium (assembly GCA_002448495.1). Lineage (GTDB taxonomy): Bacteria > Bacillota > Negativicutes > Selenomonadales > Selenomonadaceae > Selenomonas_A > Selenomonas_A ruminantium_I. The sequence goes on from DJYL01000200.1 coordinate 7,285, forward strand.
TTTGCCCTCGTCAATCTATGCCGAGTAGGTGACATAGTGGTTACGCAGGATTACGGTGTGGCGGCTATGGTCTTGAGCAAACGGGCATATGCCATCCACCAGAACGGCTGGCAATATACCAACGAGAATATAGAGCGGCTGCTGATGGAGCGCCATCTTACCAAGAAAGCCAGAAGGGCTGCTGGCAAGCATCACCACCTTAAGGGCCCCAGGAAACGCTCGGAAGATGATAATTTGCAGTATAGTGAAAAGCTCGAGAAGTTGCTGGTGAGACTACTGGAGGCAGAAAATGGAAATTGACTGGTATAGTATGGCGGCATGGTATTTTGCTATCATAAATGCTGCATCGATTATAATATACGGCTGGGACAAGCTGTGCGCCATCCGCAAATGGTGGCGGGTGCCGGAACTGACATTGCTTGTTATAGCGATGGTGGGCGGCAGCATAGGGGCAATGGTAGCCATGCGCCTGTTTCATCATAAGACGCTACACTTGAAGTTCAAATACGGAGTGCCGCTGATATTGGCGTTGCAGATAGTCGGATTGATATATTTGCACTTACCGAAATGAGCAGGGGGGAGAAACGCAACATGACTATTATAAGAACGGAACTGGGAGATATTACGGCAAAGCATTATGCTGATGCCATTGTCAATGCCGCCAATGAGAGCCTGCTCGGCGGTGGTGGCGTGGATGGAGCCATACACAGAGCCGCCGGGCCAGAACTTTTGGCAGAGTGCCGGACGCTGAATGGCTGCAGGACAGGTCAGGCAAAGATTACCAGGGCATACAGATTGCCCTGTGAATATGTCATCCATACGGTAGGCTCGGTATGCGAGGTGAATTCCATGCCCATGAAACCCAAGCGACCGTGCAGATACAGCGGTTGCCCAAAGCTGACCGACCACAAAAGCGGTTACTGCGAAGACCACCGGAAGATGATGCAGCAGCACTACGAGCACTTTGCTCGTGGCTACTAACATCACAAGCGATACGATGAGAATTGGCGGAAGATAAGAAACCGCTACATCAGCAGCCGTCCACTTTGTGAACGGTGTCAGAGTCAGGGACGATTCACCGAGGCCAGACTGGTGCATCACATCAAACCGCTGGCAGATGGCGGCACTCATGACGAGAGCAACCTGCAAAGCCTGTGCATCAGCTGTCATGAGAAGGTTCACCAGCGTCGCAAAAGTGAGTGAGGGGGCAGGGGCGGTCGAAATCTCTAAAAGCTCGCGAAGCCCCGTCCGGCACGGGGGCACGCGCACAAAAATTATGGTTCAAACGGGGGATTAACCAACGGGAGGTGAAACGATGGCGAAGCAACCGCCTTTTGTTATCTCTCCCACAGATCACGGGAGGTTCCCACCATTGGATGAGGGCGATAAATATGCGGTGCTGCCGTACTTTTGGATTCCGGAGGACAATGTGGATTTGCGTGTACGCCGTGACCATGTTCCCTATGATGTCTGGCAGCGACAGGGCAAGCTGGAAACTACGGAAGGCAATGTTGTTCATTACGGCTATATTGAGAAATTTATCGAGCGACTGGGCGAGCGGTTCAATATCCGTGAGATTGCCTTCGGCCGCTGGGGAGCGGTGCAGATGGTGCAGAACCTTGAGGGGATGGGCTTTACCGTAGTCCCCTTCGGACAGGGATTTGCCTCCATGTCACCGCCGACCAAGGAACTGATGAAGCTGGTGCTGGAGGAGAAAATCGCCCACGGCGGGCATCCAGTTTTGCGCTGGAACATGGACAACATATTAATTCGTACCGACCCTGCCGGAAACATCAAGGCAGACAAAGCAAAAAGCACGGAGAAGATTGATGGGGCGATTGCCCTCATCATGGCTCTTGACCGTGCTAATTCGTTGCGGAAATGATAGCGGAGAATCTGTCTATGACAGCCGCGGGGTGCTGGTTTTTTTATCTAAATTGCTTGAGTTGCTGGATTTGAGTCATAACAA
>DJYL01000103.1:0-860 GCA_002448495.1 Pseudoselenomonas ruminantium
AGCCGGCAGCTGGGGCTTATGCAGCAGGAGGCTGCAAGGCTCTTGAACTATGTGGAAAAGCACCCGGAACGCATTGCGGCGGCGGGGCGCTTTATCCATTACTATCAGGACAGGGCGGCCGGTCTTTGTGAGCAGTACAGGGAACTGGAAGAAACCAAGCTGGAGACCGACCAGGTCCGGCAGGTAAAGGCGCGGCTAAAGGAAACGCTGGTCAGTTTTGATGAGGCTTACAATGCAGAGTTCACGAAAATCATCAATAGCCAGCTGCTCGATATGGATGCAGAACTTACCGTGATGCAGCAGTCTTTGGAAGCTGAAGGAATCAGTAACAGCAGCAGGACAGCTGCTGAGCATGTGGATTTGAATGCAGAAAGCTCTCCGGCATCTACGGGAATCGGGCGCAAAAAACGTCCCCGCCGCGGAGTGCTCACCAAGGTGGGCGGGCAGGAAATCGCACCGGTTAGGGAGAAGATTACTACACCGGATAATGTGCGGAATTCTGTGCTGATGCAAAAAATGATTATGAGCGGGCTGGCAATCACTTTGGGCTCGTTTGGCGCCCATAAATTCTTTCAGGGGAAAACCAAGTGGGGGATTGCTTATGTTGTCTTTTTCTGGACGCTGATTCCTGCTTTAGTATCTTTGGTAGAGGGGATACGGTACTTATTTATGCCGGTAGATGATTTTTACGAGCAATATTATCGTTAAACGGAGGGGCTGACCATGGAAGTTAAATTAGAAGATTTGATGAAAGCCAAAACAGGTATTGCAAGTGCTGATGTGACGCCGGATAATCTGCCGTCTGCGGAAGTGATGACGGCACAGGTGGAAAAGGTGGTAAATGATCTGAATCCGGAGGA
>DJYL01000103.1:1080-4193 GCA_002448495.1 Pseudoselenomonas ruminantium
GCTTTTGGGCAATCTCGTAACGCATGTGCGGGAATTTGAACCGGAGGGCGGCAGCAGTTTCTTAAAGAAGATTCCGCTGGTGGGCAGCTTGGTGAAAAAAGGCGAGGATATCAAGCAGGGCTATGAAAAGCTGTCTACGCAGGTGGAGCGCATTCAGACCAATCTGGAACAGGCCAAACTGAAGATGATGAAGGATGTGGCTCTTTTTGATAAGCTTTATGCGGAGAATTTGAGTTATTTTAAGCAGCTGCAACTCTATATTCAGGCAGGAGAAGAAAAGCTGACGGAAATGCGGGAAGTTACCCTGCCGAAACTGCGCCAGCAGGCAGCTGATTCTGGCGACCCTATGGCGGTGCAGGTGGTGGCAGATTTTGAAGCCAGCGTAAATCGTTTTGAGAAGAAGGTACATGACCTCAAAATCAGCAAGACGATTGCCATTCAGTCTGCGCCGCAAATCCGTTTGATTCAGAATAATGACAAGGCACTTATTGACCGGGTACAGACGGCAATTTACAGCACAATTCCCTTGTGGAAGAATCAATTGGTCATTGCTTTGGGTTTGCAGGCACAGCAGGATGTACTGCGTATGCAGCAGGCGGTCAGCAATACGACCAATGAACTCTTGCGCCGCAATGCGGAACTTTTGCAGCAGAACAGCATTGAAACTGCACAGGAGAATGAGCGCAGCATCGTGGATATCGAAACGGTGCGGGAGGTTAATGACCGCTTGATTAATACGATTGAGGAAACCATTAAGATTCAGCAGAATGGCCGTGCCAAAAGACAGGCGGCCGAGGCGGAATTGGTGCAGATTGAAAGTAGATTAAGGGAAACTCTGCTGAAAAACAGCGGCAGGCAGGAGGCTCGGTAAATGAAGAAGGAACGCCGCGCCGTACAACGGCGCATCAGCGTTTTAGCGTTTTTTATGCTGGTGGCAGTGATGACTATCGTCTGCCGCTATGCTTGGCTGCAGCTGGTACAGGGCAATGCGCTGGGTGAGCGAATGAAGGCGCAGGTGGGACAGGATTATGCCATCCAGTCTCCACGAGGAACAATTCTGGATAGAAACGGACGGGAATTGGCGGTCAGTACCATGACGAAATCTCTGTATATTGACCCTTCACATGTGGAAAATCCGCAGGAACTGGCAGAAAATTTGGCTCCGCTTATTGGCAAGACGGAGCAGGATATTTTGGATGATATTGCCGTGGGCGGCGGCTTTGTCTGGGTGAAAAGGCGCATGGAGCAGGCCGAGTATGAAGCTGTACGCCAGCTTATCCGGGAGAAAGACTATATCTCCTGTCTTGGCTTCAGGGATGAAGCTAAGCGTTATTATCCTAATGATGTATTGGCAGCTAATGTACTGGGATTTGTGGGCACGGATGATAAGGGCCTTGATGGGATTGAACAGGCGTTGGATGCCCTGTTGAAAGGTGAAATCAAGGAAACCTATCTGACCACGGATAGACAGGCACGTCCAATTTTGGATTCTATTTTTTCTAGCCGGCGCCGCTATATGGGGGATTCTTGTAAAACGGTGGAGCTGACTCTTGATAGTGCCATTCAGTTCATCGTAGAACAGGAATTGGACAGAGCTATCGCGGAAAATAACCCTAAAGCGATAACCTGTGTGGTGATGAATCCGAAGAATGGAGAAGTGCTGGCGATGGCTTCGCGTCCGTCCTATAATCCCAATAAATTCTGGGACTATAATGCGGAAGTTTGGAAGAATCGCGCTGTGTCCTTTATTTATGAGCCGGGGTCTACCTTCAAATCGGTTGTGGCAGGTGCCGCTTTGCAGGAAAAGGTAGTAAGCCCCAATCAGGTTTTTGTAGATCCGGGATATGTCATGGTATCCGGACGGCGTATTCAGAACTGGAATGGTGAAAGTTTTGGTACGGTTACGTTTACCGATGTGGTAAAGCAGTCGCTGAATACCGGTTTTGCCCAGGTGGGACTGCGTTTAGGCGCAGAGCGGTTGATGAAGTATGCTCGTGATTTTGGCTTTGGCGAACCTACAGGGATAGATTTGCCGGGAGAAGAAAGCGGAATTCTCTTCGACCCGAAAGATATGCGTGATTCAGATATGGCGACTTCGGCTATAGGTCAGAGTATTGCGGTAACGCCGTTGCAGTTGGTTACTGCAATGTCAGCTATTGCTAATGATGGTGTATTGCTGAAGCCTCATATTGTGAAAACTATTCGTAATGCTGATGGCAGTATTTATGAAGAACGGGACAAGAAAGAAGTGCGCCGGGTTATTGATTCAGCTACGGATAAGACCTTGATGGGCTTGTTGGAGCAGGTTGTAGCCAGCGGCGGTGGTGCAAAAGCACAGGTGAAAGGTTATCGTATCGCGGGAAAAACGGGTACAGCCCAGAAAATACGGGAAGATGGCAGTGGCTATATGGATGGCCGTTATATAGCATCTTTCTGTGGTTTTGCGCCTGTAGAAGACCCACAGTTGACTGTCTTGGTCATGATTGATGACCCTGGTACGGGCAACTTCTATGGCGGACAGATTGCAGCTCCAGTGGCGGGGCGAATCTTTGCTCAATTGTTCCGGCATATGCATATCGAACCTTCCAGTGATCCTTTTGCGGGCATGGAACCCACAGAAAAGAAAACTAAGCCCAGACCTGCGCGTCCTTTTACAGGTGTTATACCGGAGGGGAAAGTTGTGGTGCCGGATTTTGCGGGAAAGAGTCTGCGTGAAGCTGCCGGACTGGCGGCGGATAAAGGACTTTCTTTCCAAAGTGAAGGCTCTGGATATGCTGTAGGACAGAGTATCGAATTGAATACGCTGGTGGATAAGGGGACGACGATAACGGTGTATTTTGAGCCGGGTTAATTTTTGTTTACATTGAAATACTAAGACGCCCGCGGGAACTGGTAATATTTTCCTTCGCCATAGACAGGCTTGTCAAAAACTGCGGAAAATATCACCAGTTCCCGCGGGCTTTTGTGCGATTCATATAGATGTTTACATCGAAGTGCTAAGCCAGAGGAGGGAGGGGGAGGCAATGGCTTTCGGCAGCGTTTGACAAGCTTGTCTAAGCAGACGAAAGTTATTGCCTCCCCCTCCCTCCGTCTTGCACAGCGAACTTGTCTGT
>DJYL01000070.1 GCA_002448495.1 Pseudoselenomonas ruminantium
GCATTTAAGTGTGGATATCAACAGCGGTTCCCTGCCTGCGCTGCTGCCGTTTTTTGTCAGTGAATACGGCATGGATTATACCTCGATTGCAGGGTTGATGTTTGCCTCGTCCTTTTTGTCCTCGATTATTCAGCCGTTGTTTGGCTGGCTGGCGGATAAAGGTTCCCGTCAGTGGTTTATGGTGCTCGGGGTGCTTATGGCAGGGCTGTCGCTGGCGGCAACCGGCTTTGTGACCAATTATTGGGGAATTTTTGCCGCCGTGACATTGATGGGCATTGGCAGTTCCATCTTTCACCCGGAGGCGGCGCGCAATGTAAATGCTATTGCCGGAACCAAAAAGGGGCAGGGCATGAGCATTTTCAGCGTGGGCGGCAATGGCGGTTTTGGGCTGGGACCGCTGCTGGCGGTTTTTCTTGTAACGACTTTCGGCATGCAGGGGACGGCTTTTTACGGCATTGCGTCTTTGTTTACGGCGGGCATGATTTTCTTGGCGGCACCGGCTATTGCGCGGGAAAGCAAAAAGCAGCTGCAACAGGCAAAAAATGTGTCTGCGGCAGCTGCCGTGGTGCGGGAAAACGACTGGCGAGCCTTTTCCCGGCTGTTTTTGGTGATTGTCTTTCGTTCTACGCTTTTTACAGCCATCAGCAGTTTCCTGCCGCTGTTCTGCATTCAGGTGCTGGGGGCAAGTCATGCGGTGGGCAGTGCTACCCTTTCCATTATCTCCATAACCGGAGTGTTGGCTACTCTGGTGGGCGGCTGGCTGGCAGACCGTAAGGGGTATGTCAATACTCTGCGTTATGGATGCTGTCTGTTGGTTCCCTGTCTTGCCGTGGTGGTTTTTACCCAAAGTATTTGGGCAGTTTATGCCATGCTGATTCCCATGAGCTTTGCCATGCAGGGGCCGTATGCGGCGTTCGTGGTGCTTGGGCAGAGCTATCTGGCAAAAAGCTTGGGCTTTGCTTCCGGCGTGACATTGGGGCTGTCTTTCAGCCTGGGCGGGATTATCGTTCCCTCGCTGGGCTGGTATGCAGACAGCTTTGGCATCGCTGCCGTGATGGTGGTCATCTTTGTGATTTCCGTCTGCTGTGCGGCGGCAACTTTCCTGCTGCCGGAGCCACGGAAATAAGTCAAGGTTACTTCTTTACCACTTCCGGCTGGGCACCATCTTCGATGCAGGCCTTGGTGATGATGACTTTGCGCGGTTCGGTGGATTTGGGGATATCGAACATGACATCGAGCATCAAATCTTCGATAATGCCCTTCAGGGAGCGGGCACCGGTCTTGCGCTCGATGGCCTTGCGGGCTACGGCGCGCAGGGCTTCCTCCTGAAATTCCAATTCGACGTTATCCATGGCCAAAAGTTTTTCATACTGTTTGACTGGAGCGTTCTTAGGTTCGGTGAGGATGCGTAAGAGGGCATCTTCGTCGAGGGTTTCGAGCGTGCAGATAACGGGCAGACGGCCGATGATTTCGGGGATGATGCCGTACTGCATGAGGTCTTCGGGGCGAACCTGGTGGATGAGTTCGTCAAACTTGGGTTTATCTTCCTTGCCCTGCACTTCTGCACCAAAGCCGATGGAGCTGGCTTTATTGAGGCGTTTGGCGATTACCTCGTCAATGCCGACAAAGGCACCGCCCACGATAAAGAGGATATTTTTCGTGTCCACTTTGATGGTGGGGGCTTCAGGATGCTTGCGCTGGCCGCGGGAGGTGAATTCCACGACGCTGCCTTCGAGCATTTTGAGGAGCGCCTGCTGTACGCCTTCGTGGCCGGGGTCGGCGGTAATGGAGTTGTTGGCACCGGATTTGCGGGCAATCTTATCGAATTCATCCAGATAGATGATGCCGTGTTCGGCTTTTTCCACGTCCTTGTCGGCGGCGTAGTAGAGGTTGCGGACCGCAACTTCTACATCTGCGCCCACAAAGCCGGCTTCGGTGAGGCTGGAGGCATCCGTTACGGCAAAGGGAATGTCCAGAAGCTTGGAGAGGTGGGATAAAAGCGCCGTCTTGCCGCAGCCGGAGGGGCCGAGCATGATGACGTTGGATTTTTCAATCTCGGTGCCGTCATCGTGCTGATAGCCGTATTTCATGCGTTTGTAGTGATTGTAGACCGCAACCGAGAGAATTTTCTTGGCTCTGTCCTGATTGATAATGTATTCATCCAAATACTTTTTGATGATATGGGGCTTGTTCTTGGCGAGAATATCGTCAAGCTGGCCGGCAAAGACCTGCTTTTCGTCCTGCTGCTGGGCGGCATCATGTTCCTCTAAGAAGTGGTTGACTTCCTTGATGCAGTTGCGGCAGATGGCAAAGCCGGTGTTGGGGTCGTAGATGGGCAGGTCATATTGGTCACGGACATTAATTATACGTTTGCAGAAGCTGCATTGATGTTGCATTGTTTGTTGAGCCATGAATAAAATCTCTCTCTTTCCTTATGATAAGTTGCGGTTGTTTAATTTCATTATCTTATATGGTCTTTTTTTTTGCAAGGGGGCTTAGCAGAAAATCCCGCAAAGCACGGGCGGCGGGGCTTAATTTGCGTCCATGGGGGAATACCAGGCCTGCATTTTCGCGTACAAAGTCCAGAATGGTTTCAATGCGGGTAAAACGCTGTGTTATACGGGGGCTGAATCTAAAGAGCGTATCGGCGGCCAGGGTCATTTGTTTGCAGTCACATACAGCCAGAAAGTAACGCAGTTGTTCGATATCCATAGGGGAACTCCTTTTAGCAGGTTTTATTTATCATAACATATTCCGGTTTGGAATGTAACCTTTCGGGGTCTGAATTGTTTTGCTGTTAGCGCTGCCGTATAATGTGAGCAGATTTAAGAACAAGAGGCTTATAGCGATGGCAAACGAAGTTCATGATTTGCGTTTGGGTTGGACACTGCGGGAGGCAGTTAAGAATGCCTTGCCGCCGGTTATGACCAACCGCCCTGCACCTTGCCAGGAAATGATTTATCGGGCGGAAGACCCTGATTTTGACCTGCGAAAGCTGGTACCTTATGGAAATAAATCCTAAAAAATGGCTGCCGGACTTTGATTTTACCGTTTAATGCTGCTCCCACTACGCTGATATTTTCTACCTAGACAACATCCGTGATGTATCTTATCATAGGAGCATATCTTATCGCTGCGGTGGTGTGCCTTTTACCATTATTCTCTTTATACTTGCTTGTGTAGTAGAGCTTCCTTGGTGGAAGGCCATTGGTCTGTGGTAATTTATAGATGAAAGGCTGATTGTTATGCGACTTATTGTGGGAATTTCCGGTGCCAGCGGCGCTATTATGGGGTATGAGATGCTTAAGGCACTCAAGGAATTCCCGGAGGTGGAGACTCATCTCATTATCACCGAAGGAGCTGCGGAAAATTTTCGCTATGAAACTTCTTTGACCATCGGAGAGGTGAAAGCTCTGGCGGATGTGGTTCACGATAACCACAATCTGGGAGCTGTGATATCCAGTGGTTCCTTTGTTACGGATGGCATGATTGTCATTCCTTGCAGCATGAAGACCGTGGCGGGAATTGCTTCCGGTTTTGCAACGAATCTTTTGCTGCGGGCGGCAGATGTCTGCCTGAAGGAAAACCGGCGAGTGGTTATCGTACCGCGGGAAATGCCCCTGTCAAGGATTCATCTGCGCAATATCAAAGAGGCGGCTGATTATGGTTGTACGGTAATCCCGCCCATGCTGACATTTTACAATAATGCGGATACGGTGGAAAAGCAGATACAGCATATCATCGGCAAGATATTACGGCAGTTTGGTTTGGAATATAAGGCTTTTGTACCCTGGCAGCCGGAGACGGAGAGATAATGGAATCCAGACATTTTTGCATTGGCACTGTCCCGTACAGGCTGGAAGCCGTGCTGATAAAAGCCGGCAGCGATGTTGTGGTAGTGGTAGCCGGGGGAACAAAACCGCATATCGGTGCTACAGCAGTCGCTGCTCCGCGCCCCAGTCTTACGGGCAGGGGCAATTCAGCTTCGGTATCGGTGATCTGCCAGACTGGTCATTGTGATGATGAGCTTGCCCGTAGTGCTGCCAAAGAGCTGGCCAGCGCCTGGGGCTGTACAGTTACCCTTAGCGTAGGACTGCATATTGACGCAGCTACTGATGAAGATTTGTATGTATTGCGATTAAATTTTGCGCAGCTTCTCGCACAGGTAGCAGAAGCTGTGCCGGAAAGAAAGGATGGGTAATATGAACTTGAAGAAAAGTGTACTGTGTGCGCTGATGACCGGAGCACTTACCATGCCATTGGGCGGGGTTGCTCATATGGCAGCCGCTGATGCCAATGAAAGTGCAGGTGTGGTGCATATTTTCGCCTCCAGTGATTATTGCCCGATTACCAATTTGGAACATGCCGATATGGCCTATGAATGGATGTTCAACGGGGTTAACAGCTATTACATGGCCTTGTGGCCAATGTGCCCAAGCATTTTTCCACAATCTCCAAGCAGTATGAAACGAAGACAGGCGAGATGGCAGATGCCGAAATTCTCAAACTGATGAATCCGCTGAACTTCATCGGTACAGGCAAGACTACGGTAGCCAAACATTATCGTATTCGTCATGGTTCCGTTGACCGGGATACGGCACTGGCTATTCCCGCTATCTTAGCTTTGAAGCTGCAGAACAGCGGCGTGGATGTAAATTTCTTCTCTCCCTGGAACCGTGGTCATGGCGGTGATTACGACCTCACGGAACTCTTTAACTGGATGGATACCATCTGCAAGGCAAAATAAACAGCAGGAAAATTTTAGCCAAAAATTTAGCCAAATCCTTGCATAACCTCCCTGCCCGTGCTATACTATTTTGGTACTGGACGTACTGACGTCTGGTTCCAAGTCATTTTGACTGGCTTTGCCCCGAAAGGTAAGCTAGGTCTAAACCAAGCTCGCGC
>DJYL01000197.1 GCA_002448495.1 Pseudoselenomonas ruminantium
CGGCCATTGTTCTTGCCGCCACGACGGTCGTTACGGTCATTCTTGTCGTTGCGGTCGCGATTGTTCTTGTCATTGCGGCTGCCGCGTTCACCACGGCTGTCGTTGCGCTCATTCCGTTCATTATTATTGTTATTGCGCTCGTTATGACCGCCGCGATTGCCGCCTTCATGATTGCGGTTCTGACCGTTGCCATGATTATTGCTGCCATTCTTATGCTGGCTGTTTTCATGCTTTTCGTGGCTGCGGTTCGCGTTCTTATCTGCCGTTTTTGCCTTGGGAGCTTCTTTCACTTCTTTGACTTCCTTAACCTCTTTCACTTCTTTGGGCTGAGCTTTGGGCTTGCTGTCCTTTGCCGGAGCAGTCTTGGCAACTGGAGCTGCGCCCTTGTTGTAATGCTTTTTCAGTGCTTCACGCTCAGCGTCACCGACACTGCTGAAATTATTTTTAACCTGGAAACCGCCTTTCTGCAGGACTTCCAGAACTTCTTTAGTTTCCTTGTTGAATTCTTTGGCCAATTCATAAACTCTTATATTGGACATTAATCCACCCCCGAATTATTTCATAGTGATTCCTCCATCAGCTGGCGAAGTTTTTTCGCAAAGCCATCGTCCAGTAATGCGGCGACAGCGCGGAAATCCTTGCCCAAACATCCGCCCAATGTCTCACGGTCGAGACAATCGGCATAGGGAATCGCGAATTTATCTGCTAATGTAATAAAATTTTTCTTGCTTTCTTCAGCGGCATCACCAGCCAGCAGGACAAATACAGCCTGCTTCTTCTTCACGGCCTGTTCCACGGCAAATGCCCCGGAAACAATGCGGCCGGCCTTCTGTGCCATGCTCAAAAGGTTCGTGATTCGCTGTTCTTTGGTTATAGCCATATTCAGCCCTCAGCCTTGGGCAGCTCATTTAACTGCTGCTCCAAAAGCTCATATACAGACTTATCAATCTGACTCTTGAAGGAACGCTCTAAGCCCTTGCTCTTGCGCGCAGCGGCAAAACATTCCAGCTTCGGACATATATAGGCGCCCCGTCCGGGCTTTTTCCCCGTGGTATCCACGGAGAATTCCCCTTCGGGACTGCGCACGATACGGATGAGTTCTCTTTTGGGCTTTACTTCCTGACACCCCAAACACATCCGCTGAGGAATCTTTTTGGTTTTCACCTTATTCACCCTCTGCGGTGAAAGCTTCATCGCTTTCCACTTCGACTACGTTCATGTTTTCGTCTAGTTCCTCATCGGCAGCCTGGCTCTCGCTCTTGATGTCGATTTTCCAACCCGTGAGCTTAGCGGCGAGACGGGCATTCTGACCTTCCTTGCCGATAGCCAGCGACAGCTGATAGTCGGGAACCACGACGCGGGAAACCTTTTCGGCTTCATTAACGGCAACGGACACCACCTTGGACGGGCTAAGGGCGTTGGCGATGAACTTAGCCGGGTCTTCGCTCCATTTTACGATGTCGATTTTTTCGCTGCCCAGTTCGTCAACAATGGCCTGCACGCGCATGCCGCGATAGCCGACGCAGGAACCAACGGGATCTACGGATTCGTCCTTGGACCAGACGGCAATCTTGGAACGATTGCCCGGTTCGCGGGCTACGGACTTGATTTCTACAATGCCTTCCTGAATTTCGGGAACCTCCAGTTCAAAGAGGCGCTTCAAAAGCCCCGGATGGGTACGGGATACGACAACCTGCGGGCCCTTGTTGGTCTTCTTGACTTCCACGATAAATGCCTTGATGCGGTCGCCGTGGCTGTAAGTTTCCGTTGGAATCTGTTCAGCCGGCGTCAGCACAGCCTCCGTCTTGCCGAGGTCAATGAACACATTGCGGTTTTCCACGCGCTGTACCAGTCCCGTCAGAATATCGCTTTCACGGCTCTGGAATTCTTCATAAATCATGCCGCGTTCTGCTTCACGGATGCGCTGTACAACCACCTGCTTGGCCGTCTGCGCTGCCACACGACCAAAGTTGGCCGGCGTTACTTCGATTTCAATCACATCGCCCACTTCGTATTCCGGACGAATTGTACGCGCCTGCGCCAAGGAGATTTCCGTGATTTCATCCTCGGTATCCTCCACAACGGTTTTCAAGGCATACACATGATAATGCCCCGTATCGCGGGACAGCGTAACACGAACATTCTGAGCCGAACCGAAGTTCCGCTTATAAGCGGTAATCAAGGCCTGCTCAATAGCCTCAAATAAAATTTCCTCATCAATGCTGCGCTCTCTGCTGAGTTCCCGCAGGGTTTCCAGAAACTCCTGCCCATTATCCTTTGCACGCGTTGTTTTTCTTGCCAAAACTATTTTCCTCCCAAATATATACAGGCAAGGGAACTTTCCCCGCCTTAAAAATCAATATGCAGGCGAATCTGCGCTGCCTTATCCAGCTCGATGTTAAGTTCATCATCCAGCGTGAATTTCTCGCCATCAAAGCCGGTCAATACACCCGTAAGATTCTTTTTGCCATCCATTGGCGCATAGAGAGTGACATCCACAGCCTTGCCCTGCTCCCGCACCAAATCACGGGGCTTTCTGAGCACCCTGTCAATGCCCGGCGACGATACCTCCAAAATATAGGCATCCGGAATGATATCCTTCTCATCGAGCATTACCTCCAGCTTTTCACTGAGCTCCTGGCAATCCTCAATATCAATGCCGCCTTCTTTATCGATGTAGACACGCAGATAATAGTCCGTATATTCCTTGACGTATTCCACATCCACCAGTTCAATGACATCCTGACCGGTCAGCAGTTCCTGCACCATGAGTTCCACGGATTCTTCAATATTCTTTGCTGCCATACATCCACCTCCCTATCCGATTTGCATTCAAACATAAGAGTAAAGAGTGGGCTTGCACCCACTCTTTAACATAAGAATACTAAAATTAACTATTAGAGTATACCACGCTCACCGCCTGCTGTAAAGACTTTCGGAAATTTTTTTAGTCCAGCCACGCATACCCGTGATGTTCGTTCAAAAACGCCACCAGTTCATCTGCAGGCAGGGGACGGGAAAAATAATAGCCCTGTTCGTATTCACAGCCCATCTGCGCCAGATGCTGCGCCATGTGCTTATCCTCCACCCCTTCAATGATGATGGCCATATGTTCCTCCCGAAACATGC
>DJYL01000075.1:0-5719 GCA_002448495.1 Pseudoselenomonas ruminantium
AAAACCAGATATTTTCACGCTAAATACACCTGTTTCATCAAAAGTTGTTCTGTACTTTATTATACAGGACAGCTTTTTTCGTTGAAAGGGAAAATTGTCATTTACGCCGAATGTAAAATAGGATAAGATATTATCCGGGAGTGTAAACTATGTTAAAAGAATGGAAATTAAATGCCGCTGCACCGGAGGCGGCTGCTTTGGCAAGAGAACTGGGCGTGACCAAAAGTCTGGCCAATATATTGTGGAATCGCGGGATATGTACTAAGGCGGAGGCAGAAGTATTTTTGCAGCCGGAAAAGCAGCCTTTTTATGACCCTTTTATGATGAAGGATATGGATAAGGCTGTAGCGCGGATAACAGCAGCCATAGATAATGACGAAAATATCATGGTCTATGGGGACTATGATGTGGACGGCATGACGGCCACAACTTTGCTCGTGCATAATCTCCGGGCTTTGGGCGCAAAGGTGGATTTTTATATTCCTCATCGGGAAAAGGAAGGGTACGGCTTTAACCTGCCTGCACTGCAGAGCATTGCCGAAAATGGTGTCCAACTGTTGGTGTCTGTGGACTGCGGCATTGCCTCGGTAGACGATGTAGCGGCTATGGCGGGAAAATTGGATATTATTGTGACCGACCATCATTTGCCGGGAGAAAAACTGCCGCCTGCTTTGGCTGTGGTGAATCCCCATCGGCAGGACTGTCCCTATCCGGACAAAAACCTAGCCGGGGTAGGTGTAGCCTTTAAGCTCTGTCAGGCTTTATGGCAGGAAATGCATGGACAAAGTTACACGCAGGATTTGGAAATAGTGGCATTGGGTACGGTAGCCGATATTGTGCCGCTTATTGGTGAGAACCGCAAGATTGTGGCGGCAGGCCTCAAGAAGATGCGCAAGTCTTCTTTTGCGGGAATGCGGGCCTTGGTTGAGGTTTCCGATATTCGCGATGAGGAGTTAAATACCGGTCATGTGGGCTTCCGTCTGGCACCCCGTCTTAATGCCGCCGGACGTATCGGTTCGGCCCGCAAGGGCGTGGAACTGCTTTTGACCAAAGACAGCGCTGAGGCTGAATCGCTGGCTATGGAACTGGATATGCTCAACAGCCAGCGGCAGACGATTGAGCAGGATATTCTCGCCAAGGCAGAAGCGGAGCTTGCCGGAGTGGATGTGAATAATCTGCCGGCCATTGTCGTGGCCGGGGAAAAGTGGAATCCCGGTGTTATCGGCATTGTGGCTTCGCGGCTCGTGGATAAGTACTATAAGCCGACGATTGTCTTCAGCAGGCAGGAAGATGGCATTTGCAAAGGCTCCTGCCGCAGTATCGAGGGGCTGCATATGTATGAAGCGCTAAACGCCTGCAGGGAGCATATCCTGCAGTTTGGCGGGCATTCCCAGGCGGCTGGCCTGTCAGTGAAGTCTGAGGAAATGGAAAACTTCAAACGTGCCTTTGCTGAAGTGGCGTCAAGCACGCTGACCCCTGCCGACTATGTGCCCAAGGTCAAGGTGGAAATGGAACTTCCGCCAGAGGAAATTACCTTTGAACTCGTAGATGAACTGGCAAAATTGGAGCCGTTTGGCATGGCTAATCCCAAGCCGCTCTTTGGCGTGCGCGGGATTCGGGGCAGGGCACCGCAGGCCATTGGCCGTGAAGGGCAGCATCTGCGTTTTCAGGTGGGGGCGGAAAATGCCCCGGTCACGGCACTCTTGTGGAACCGCAGCGACTATGTGGGCATCATCAACAGCGAAGTGATTGATATGGTCTACAGTCCGGCGGTCAATGAATGGCAAGGCAGCTGCAGCCTGCAGTGTATGGTGGACAGCATTGCCCCAGCTGATGGGGAACGGATTTTCCCCGAGCGGGAGCAGTTGGTGGATATCTATAAATTCCTTTATCAGATTCAGCAGAACGAGGATTATATTCCCTATACCGCCGAGCAGCTTACAGTGGATTTCTGCAAGCGGGGCAGTCATATATCCCTCTATACCATGAGCCTGGGCTTGCGGATTTTTCAGGAATTAAATCTTTTGCGCATGGACTTGCAGGAAAATTGCTATTATCTGCCCAAGGCCAGCGGGCGTATGGATCTAGAGACTTCGCCCACCTATCGGAACGGGCGGCACCGCTAAAGATACAGGGAAGGAGATGGCATTATGAATGATAAAGATAGAGCACCAGTTACGATAGAATCCATACTTGCGGCGGTGCGCGCCTACGAGCCGAAAGCCGACACAGACCTTATCCGCAAGGCTTATGATTTGGCTGCTGATGCGCATAAAGGTCAGGTGCGGGTGTCCGGGGAAGAATACATCATTCACCCCCTGCATGTGGCGGAAATCCTCACGGAACTGCATATTGACGATGTGACCATCAGCGCGGCGCTCCTGCATGATGTGGTAGAGGACACCATTTACACCAAGGAGCAGATTGCGGAGATGTTCGGCGAAGAAGTCGCCATGATTGTCGATGGCGTGACGAAACTCGGCCGCATTAAATATAAATCGAAAGAGGAAGTCCAGCTGGAAAACTACCGCAAGATGTTTTTGGCCATGGCCAAGGATATCCGCGTCATCATGGTGAAACTGGCTGACCGTCTGCATAATATGCGCACGCTCAAATACATGCGCGAAGACAAGCAGAAACGCATTGCCAAGGAAACCATCGAAATCTATGCGCCGCTGGCGAATCGTCTGGGTATTTCCAACATCAAGTGGGAACTTGAAGACCTTTGCCTGCGCTATCTGGAGCCGGAAAAATACTATGATTTGGTCGAGAACGTCAAGCAGAAGCGCAAGGAACGTCAGGCATTCATCGACACCGCCATTGAGCAGATTGAACAGAAAATCAGCGAGGCGGGCATCAAGGCAGAAATCAAGGGGCGTGCCAAGCATTTTTACAGCATTTACAAGAAGATGCTGCGGGATAAAAAGGATATCAGTGAAATCTACGACTTATCGGCCATCCGCGTGCTGGTGGAAACCGTGCGTGACTGCTATGGCATATTGGGTGTTATCCATGCCATGTGGAAGCCGATTCCGGGCCGGTTCAAGGATTATATTGCCATGCCGAAATCCAACGGCTACCAGTCGCTGCATACTACGGTTATGACCCGCGGCTATCCGCTGGAAATTCAGATTCGCACCTTCCATATGCATGAGGTGTCGGAGTTCGGTGTCGCGGCTCATTGGAAGTACAAGGAAAATGGCAAAGGCTCGACGGCGGGCGGTGCCATGGACCAGAAGATGAACTGGCTGCGCCAGATGGTGAGCCTGCAGCAGGAACTCAGCGACCCCAAGGAATACTTTGAAGCCCTCAAGGTGGATATTTTCTCGGATGAAGTGTTCGTGTTCACGCCGAAAGGCGATGTGGTGGACTTGCCCAAAGGCTCGATTCCCATTGATTTTGCCTACCGCATTCATACGGAAGTGGGCCATCACTGCGTAGGCGCCAAGGTTAACGGCAAACTGGTGCCGCTGGAACACAAGCTCAAAAACGGCGATATTGTGTCTATTGTCACCAACAAGGCCAATAACGGCCCGTCCCGCGACTGGCTCAATATCGTGGCGTCCTCGGAAACCCGCAGCAAAATCCGTTCCTGGTTCAAGAAGGAACGGCGCGAGGAAAATATCGAGCGGGGCATGGAGCTTATCCGCGAAGAGGCCAAGCGTTTGGGCTATGCGCCTAAGGAACTTTTAAAGGACGGCCGTCTGCTCGAAGTGGCCAAGAAGCTCAATATCC
Organism: Pseudoselenomonas ruminantium; assembly: GCA_002448495.1. GTDB lineage: Bacteria > Bacillota > Negativicutes > Selenomonadales > Selenomonadaceae > Selenomonas_A > Selenomonas_A ruminantium_I. The sequence continues at coordinate 3,736 of DJYL01000075.1, forward strand.
TGAGCGAAGACGATTTGCTGGCAGCTGTGGGCTATGGCGGCATTGCCGTGCATGGCATACTCACCCGTCTGGTGGAATTCCACAAGGAAGAAATCAAGGAAAAGACACCGCTGGATGTGTCCCAGATGCTTTCGGCACTGAAACGCCCGGCAAGCGGCGGACGCAAGAGCAAATCCAGCCACGGCGTATTGGTTGAGGGCGAAAGCGGCCTGATGGTGAGGCTGGCACGCTGTTGCAACCCTATCCCCGGCGACCCCATCACGGGCTATGTGACCCGCGGACGCGGCGTGTCGGTTCATCGGACCGACTGCCCCAATGTGCTGGCCGATACCGACATCACGCGCATGATTGAAGTCAGCTGGGATGTAGGGCTTGACAAGCAGTACAAGGTGGAACTGGAAATCGTCTGCAACGATCGCAGCGGTATTTTGGCCAATGTCCTGGCCGTACCCACGGAAATGAAAATCAACATTCATAGCATCAATGCCAACCCCAATCGCAATACCAAGACCTCGACCATCCTGCTGGGACTGGATGTAAACAGTTCCACGCAGGTGAAGCAGATTATCACGCGTTTGCGCCGGGTGAAAGATGTTTACAGCGTTGTGCGAAAAATGGGCAGCAATGCCAATATGTAGTTTGTCATATAGGTGATTATCTGTTATAATGGGTTTATTTGATTAATCTAGTTAAGATGTGTGTTATAAGACGGAGAAAACGTACTATTCGGCTATAGAAAGGATTGGTTTTATGGCACAGACATTTACAATGGACGATTTGCGGCAGCGCCTGCAGGCACGGCAGCACAAGATGACTCCTCAGCGCCAGACGGTGCTGCAGGTCTTCCTCGACCATCCCGGCGAGCATCTTTCGGCTGAGGATGTGCATGGCATTCTGCGGCAGGGCAAGTCGGAAATTGGTCTGGCTACCGTTTACCGCAGCTTAGAACTGCTGTCGGAATTGGAACTTTTGCAGAAGATGGAATTTGGTGATGGCTGCAGCCGTTACGAGGTCAATACGACTGACCCCTCCGAGCATCATCATCATCATTTGATTTGTACCACCTGCGGTGCGGTGACGGAGTTTGAAGATGATTTGCTCGATGATTTGGAAGCAGATATTCAGCAGAAGATGGGCTTTCATGTGCTCAATCATCAGGTGAAATTCTACGGTACATGCAAGGAGTGCCAAAGCAAAAATTGAAGGTAAGAACGTTTACCCTGAACGCAAAAAAAGAAATAATCTCCAAAATCACCCGCGAAGTGTTGACCCTGTTCAAAGTGGAAATCGTGGGCCGGGAAGGTGCGGCGGACTTGGCGCAGCTTTCGGTGGTGAATCACCGAAAGGTCGTTCCCGCAGGTGCCCATGAAGGTGCGAAGGTCTGCATGGAGACCACGCTTATGCTTTTCGGCGAAGACGGCGAATTAACGTGTTACACGCGGCAGGCGTGTGGCAAGGAAGATGAGTTGGAGCGGGCGGCCGTAAACCGCACGATAAAGCTCAATCTCTACCATATCTTCTGTGAGGAACTGGGCTATGCGCCTGCCCCCTGGGGGATTCTCCATGGGGTACGTCCCACCAAAATCGTCCATCGCTGGATTGAATATGGCATGGATGAGGAGTCCATTGTCCAGCGTTTGCTGACCGACTTTGCCTGCAGTGAGGAAAAGGCGCGGATTATCACGCCGATGGCGTTCCGTCAGCTGCCTTTCCTCAGGACTTCGGATGAAAAGACCATCAGCATCTATGTGGGGATTCCTTTCTGCCTGACCCGCTGCCTGTACTGTTCCTTCCCGGCTAATGTTCTGCCGGGGCCGAAGAAGCTGGCCGAGTTTATGGCGGTGCTTAAAAAGGATATCGAAGGCGCACGCGCAGCGGTGGCGGCGCATGGCTTAAAGGTGCAGAATATCTACGTGGGGGGCGGTACGCCGACAGCCTTGCCGGACGCGGAATTCCGTACCATGCTGGGCTGGGTCTGTGATGC
>DJYL01000075.1:5864-8268 GCA_002448495.1 Pseudoselenomonas ruminantium
AAGATTGCGGCTATGCGCGATTTCAAGGTCACGCGCGTCAGCGTCAATCCGCAGACCATGCAGCAGCGGACGCTCAAGGTCATTGGCCGTCAGCATACGCCGGAGGCGGTGGCAGAGATGTACCATGCCCTGCGGGCGGCAGGTATTCCTCATATCAATATGGATTTGATTTTGGGCCTGCCCGGTGAAACAGCGGCTGATGTGGACGATACACTGGCCAAGGTCACGGCGCTGAATCCGGACGATATTACCCTGCATGCACTGGCTTTGAAGCGTGGTTCACGTCTGAAACTCATCATGGAGGAGCGCCATGTGGACTTGCCCGGAGCAGAGGAAACCCGCAAAATGGCCGAAACAGCCATGGGCTATATGGAGCGTTTCGGTTATGTGCCGTATTACCTCTATCGTCAGGGCTATATGGCCGGCGATTTGGAAAATATCGGCTGTGCCCGCAAAGGTGCCGAGGGGATGTATAACATCCAGATAATGGAAGAACATCAAACCATTATCGGTATTGGCGGTGCTGCCACGAGCAAAGTGGTTGACTTTAAGAACAAGCGCATGAAGTCCTCGTTCAATGCCAAGGATTTAGCGACATACTTGCGCGATATTGATATTTACATCGAAAAACGGCGGGCTCTTTTGGATGAAGCCTGCGCAAATTAATTAGGGGGAGTAAGACGAATGTTAACCAATGCCCCAAGAGGGACAAAGGATATATTGCCCGATACCGTCGGACAATGGATCTATGTGGAAGAAAAAATCCGTGACCTGTGCGCCCGTTATGGCTACAAGGAAATCCGTACGCCGATGTTTGAGCATACGGAACTGTTCCATCGCGGTATCGGCGAGGGTACGGACGTGGTGGACAAGGAAATGTACACCTTCACTGACCGTGGCGACCGCAGCATTACCCTGCGTCCAGAAAACACGGCTTCGGCGGTTCGTGCTTATCTGCAGAATAAGCTCTACGGTGACAGCAGTCTGGTAAAACTCTTTTACATCGGCTCCATGTTCCGCTATGACAGACCGCAGGCCGGCCGTATGCGCGAATTCCATCAGTTCGGTGTTGAAGCTCTGGGTGAGTCCAATCCGGCAGTGGATGCGGAAATCATCATGCTGGCTATGGATTTATTAGGCGGTCTGGGACTCAAAGACCTCAAGCTGTCCTTGAATTCCGTGGGCTGTCCGAAATGCCGTCCGGTATACCGCAAGGTATTGCAGGACTTCTTCCGTGACAAGCTCGAAGATTTGTGTGACGACTGTAAAGACCGCTTTGAGCGCAGTCCGCTGCGCATTCTCGACTGCAAGGCAGATGCCGATAAGCCTTATATGGCTGACGCGCCGAAGATTACGGACTGTCTCTGCGAGGAATGTCAGGACCACTTCCATAAGGTACAGCATTTCCTGACGGAAGCCGGCGTGGAATTTGAACTCGATGCCCGTCTCGTGCGCGGCTTGGATTATTACACCAAGACGGCGTTCGAGATTAAATATCCGCCTCTCGGTGCGCAAAGTGCCGTAGCAGGCGGCGGCCGCTATGATGGACTCATTGAGGAAATCGGCGGAAGTCCCACCCCGGCTGTGGGCTTTGCCACGGGCTTGGAACGTGTGCTGTTGGCACTGGAGAAACAGAATCTCCTGCCGGAAATGGACACGCAGACCGATGCCTTCGTGGTTGCTCTGGGCGAAGAAGCGCAGGGCGCAGCCTTTAAGCTCCTGACGAAACTGCGTCAGGCGGGGCTTAAAGCCGGTATGGACTATGCGGGCCGGAGCATGAAGGCCCAGATGAAGCAGGCAAACAAGGCCAATGCCCGTTTTGCTTTAATCATCGGTGAAGATGAAGTCAAGGAAGCTTGCGTACAGCTCAAGGACATGGAAAAGAGCGAGCAGCAGAAAGTTTCTTTTGATAATATTGTTGATGTGTTATCTGAGGTGAAAGGTTAATGGAAACATTGCAAGGCATGAAGCGCGACCATCATTGTGGCGAGCTTCGCAAGGAAAATGTAGGCACGGATGTCGTGCTGTGCGGCTGGGTTGCCCGCCGTCGTGACCATGGTGGACTCATATTCGTGGATATGCGTGACCGTTCCGGTTTTGTGCAGGTTGTCTTTGATGAAGCCAGCATGGAAGGCGGCACGTTCCACAAGGCAGAATCCCTGCGCAACGAGTTCTGTATCGCTGTTCGTGGTACTGTACGCGCCCGCAGCGAAGAAACGGTAAACAGCAACATCGAAACCGGTGAAATCGAAGTGGTTTGCACCGAACTGCGTATTCTGAACAAGGCTAAGACGCCGCCGTTCTACATTCAGGATGGTATTGACGTAGATGAAATGCTGCGCCTGAAGTATCGTTATCTCGACCTGCGCCGTCCGGAAATGCAGAAGAACATCATTCTGCGTCA
>DJYL01000080.1 GCA_002448495.1 Pseudoselenomonas ruminantium
GATGGCCTGAGAAATTTCCTGTACTTGCGTGGACACATCCTCAACGATTTCAATAATCCGCCGGAAGGATTCCCCCATGGACATGATGTTTTCTGTGCCCACGCGGACTTCTTCACTGCCGGCCTTCATGCCCGCCACCGCGTTATCCGTATCCCGGCGGGTTTCGGTAATCAGGGCAGCAATGCGTTGGGCGGCTTCTTGTGAGGATTCGGCCAGCTTGCGCACTTCATCGGCTACAACGGCAAAACCACGTCCATGTTCACCGGCTCTTGCCGCTTCAATAGCAGCATTCAACGCCAGAAGATTGGTCTGTTCGGAAATACTCGATATGGTATCCACAATCTGACCGATTTCACTGGAGCGTTCCCCCAGAGCAGTTACTACCTTGGTGGATTCCAAAGTGGACTCCTCAATGCGCTTAATCTGTCCCACGGCTTCATTGAGCGTCCTGCCGCCATCACGGGCTACTGCCGAAGCCTCACGGCTGTGACCGGCAGCTTCATTGGCCTTGCCCGCAATGGTCTGAATCGTATCATTGAGACTTTCAATCGCGCCTGAGGTAGAATTTACCGCATCGAGCTGCTCGCTCGTCCCCTGAGCCACCCGCACAATGCTGTCAGCCACCTGATTGGAAGCCTGCGCCGACTGTTCCGTGGTCGCATTCAATTCCTCTGCTGATGCAGACAAGCTTTCCGAGGAATTGTTCACGCTGGAGAGCACATCCCGTACGCCGCCCCGCATTTCCCGCACAGCTGCGGCCAGACGCCCCAGTTCATTATTGACTGTAATCTTCGAAGGACGTTCCCGGAAATCCCCGTCTGCCAAAAGGTGCATTTCCTCCATCATCACCGCCAGCGGCTTCATGGAACGATTCACCGTAAACATAACACCCAAAGAAATCAGGATAATCAGCAGCAGGGAAATTCCTACCATGATTTTGAGGACATTGCCCACAGGCGCAAAGAGTTCATCTTCATAGGCAATGGTAGCCATGCCCCAGCCCGTAGCCTCAATGGGATTATAGAAGGCAATCATATCCTTGCCATCTGCACGGGTAAATTTGTAGACGCCGGCTTCACCGGAAAGCATCTTTTCCCCCAAAGTCCGCAGCCCTGCGTCATCTTCCTCGGAAATCTTTTTCTTCATAATGGCACTTTCATCGGGGTTTACAATATAAGTGCCTTCCTTGGAAATCAGCAGGCTGTAGCCGTCTTCTCCCAGCTTCAGGTCATTGACCTTTTCCACCACAGCATCTACATAGATAGCCGCCAGCACCATGCCCACATTGGCTCCCGTATTGTCCTTGGCCAGCGCAATGGAATTGACGATAATCTTGCCCGTAGCCTGCGAAACCACCGGCGAAGACATAAAGCTGTCCTGTGCGCCGGTCATAGTCTGCTTATACCAGGCCTTGTCGGCATTGTGCATCTCCTTGAAGCCGGCCTTCGTCTGACCATAAAGCACGCCCGAACCATCAAAAGGTCCCCAGCTTACGCTGTCGTAAACACCGGGATAGATTTTATTCATCAGGTTCAACCGATAGACATTGTTGGCATTCATCAAATCCGGCGCTTCCTTCAGATTCTTCGCTGCCGGATGATTGGCCGCCGTCTGAGTTTCCAGCATCCGTGCATCCAGCCAGGAGGACACGCCATCTGCCACTTCCTGCGCATTCTTCAAGGAACTGGTGGTCAGTTGTTCCTCAAAAGTCGTGCCCACATAGCGGAAAATAATCCCCGCCATCAACACCAGCCCCACTACCACAATGGGAATCACATACAGCAGAATCTCGGTCTTGACTGTCCGCTCGCCCCCCGGCAAGTTCCCCGTATTAGTCATAATGCCCCTCCTCTAACATCTCAAACCCTGTACATTATATATTCCAATGAATCATCGCCCGTATTGACATCTCTGCGTCACCGTCATCAAAAGCTTCCATCTCCGGCAGCCAATCCTCGGCAAAAATGGGCAAATCCTCCACCAGTTTCTTGATAAACTTACTAACCGACTGTATTGCCGCTTCGTCCTGCGGGGAATTTAAAAATGTTCCCAAAATCCTTCCCACATCTTCCATTTCCTCAGCCTGCAGGCAGCGGGTAGCACTGTCCAGACTGGACAGACGCAGAATCGGATAATCGAGGTTATCCTCTGCAGTCATAAGCTTTTCTGCCTTGACCAAAAGACCGGCAGACTTGAGTTTTTCCGCGATTTCCTCTCCGTCACAGCCCTCCGGCAGCTGCACCAGCACCAGATGATTTTCCGTAGGACTGCACAGCAGCTTGCAGCCGGCCCCCAAAAGACCATTCTCCAATCCCCGGGCATTGTCCAGAACCTGCTGAGCATAATCCTGATACTCCATGCAATCTGCTTCCTTGAAGGACAGCGCCAGAGAGGCCAGTACATTCTTTTTAAGGGAGCTGTGCCCCGTCTCAATCACGGTTCTGTCCAGCAGCCCGGCAATTTTTTCCTTACAGAGAATAATGCCATTCTGCGGGCCATGCAGGGCATCACTGGCGGCAAAGGTAGCCACATCGGCATAAGGAACCGGAGAAGGAATCTTTCCGGCAGCAATCAGACCGGAATTCTGCCCCAAATCAATCCAGAGATACGCCCCCACCTCATCAGCAATCTTCCGCAGCTCCACATACTCAATATTCCGCGGGTAATTTACCGGAGAATAGATAATCATTGCCGGACGATGTTTATGGGCTAATTCCTGTACTTTGGAGAAATTAAGCTGCAACGTATCCGGCTCCACACCAAATTTCACAAAATTATACTGCAAATCGCCTGTGCAATGCTCAGATTTACGCAGGTTAAAGGAAAGTACCGTATCTCCCTTTTTGAGAAGGGCCAGCATAACTACACGGGAAGCAATGGCCAGACTGCCGATACGCACAATCGCATGCTCTGCCCCAAACAATTCCTGTGCGCGCTCTGCCGCCAGCTTCTCCAGCCGACTCTGGCGATGCGCCTTGTGATGGTCGATAACCTCATCCCCCAAGGTACTGCCCTTCAAAAAAGATGCAAAAGGCGAAGCCGCATTGGTTGTCGGAATCAGCGAAAGGGTTGTTCGCTGCTGCTTTAGCGCCTGACGCAGCTGCCCGCACAACTCCGGGTCAAAACTTTCCAGTTTCCGCAAAATCTTCTCGTTGGTCATATTTCCTGTCCTTTCTAAATCTATGATTATTTTTACATTAGCCGCGCTTATATTGTTACCTTTGCTTACTTCGACATGAGCAGAAAAAATCCTGCCTGATTTGCAGTGGTAAAAAAAGAAGCATTAAAAGCCAATCACCTGAGCGCAGATGTTTGACCTTTAATGCCTCATAATGAGGGGGAAACGATTTATTTATTCATGTCTTCCCATTTTTCTTCCAGTTCTTCCACGATGCGGGCATGTTCTTCTTCCGTCAATGTTACCTTGCCACGGTAAACGAAAGCGGCAAGTACCAGCAGGAGTACCGGAACAGCAAACATGATGAGCTGGAACTTCAGAAGACTGCCAGCCGTGATATCGGCTGCCGTAGCACCGCCGGTCATGCCGACCCATACAGCCGTCAGACCAACGATACCACCCGTAACGGCACCGGAGAGTTTATCCACCAGCGGACGTACGCAGAGGCAGACCGCTTCATCACGATGACCGAGTTTCAACTGGCCATATTCCACAGAGTCCGTGATGGTCATGAGAACCACCAGGAAGATAAGGGGCTGCGGAAGGTTGAAGAGACCAGCAGCAACCAGAGCCATCCAAACATTGGTGCCGGACAGTGCATAGAGAATCAGTGCAGCCGTCATGATAGCCAGAGAGCTGAAGAACAGTTTGCGGCGGCTGAATTTCGTCGT
>DJYL01000109.1 GCA_002448495.1 Pseudoselenomonas ruminantium
GGCTACAGCCTTTTGGTTTCCAAGGAAGGCACTTATATCGTCAATCCCGATGAAAGCGCCATCATGAAGAAAAAGATTTCCGAGGAAGATGACCCGGCTCTGCGCACGCTCGGTGAAAAGATGCTTTCCGGCGAAGAAGGGGTTTACAAATTCACCCGTGCGGATGGCAAGGATATGATTGCCTTCTATAATCCTGTTAAGGCCACGGGCTGGGGGATGGCAACCATTGCCTATGAAGATGAACTTTTTGCTCCTGTGGGCAATGTGCTCAAAATCATGGTGGGAATTTCGCTGGCGCTGATTATCTTGATTTCTCTAGGCGTCATGCTGACGGTGAACCGGTCCATGAAGCCGTTGGCGGTCATGATGGAAGAGATGCATTTGCTCGCTGGCGGCGATTTCCGGAATCGTCCGTCTCAGATTACGGTCAACAATGAATTGGGAAGGCTGGCCGAGGCTGTGCGCGATATGCGCGGTGGTGTCCGGGATGTGCTCTCCAGTGTGAGCAGTTCATCGGAAAGTCTGTCGGCTTCGGCTGAGGAACTGAATGCTACCACGGAACAGTCTGCCCAGGCCTCTAATCAGGTGGCCGACAGCATTGTCAAGGTGGCACAAGGCACGAGCGAACAGCTTGATGCGGTAAATTCCACATCCGGTGCGATTGAAAACCTGAACGATACCATTCAGAGTATTGCGAGCAAGGCCAACGAGGCAGCCGGTCATAGCCGCGAGGCTTCGGCGGTTGCCCGTGACGGCGGCAAGACGCTCAATGAAGCGGTTGGACAGATTAAGCGTATCGAGGAATCCACACTCGAATCCACCAAGGTGGTAACGGCTTTGGGCGAACGCTCCAGCGAAATCGGCCAGATTGTCGATACGATTTCCAGTATCTCGGAACAGACGAACCTTCTGGCACTCAATGCCGCTATTGAAGCAGCCAGAGCCGGTGAACATGGCCGCGGCTTTGCCGTAGTTGCCGATGAAGTGCGCAAGCTGGCCGAATCCTCACAGGAGGCCGCCCAACGCATTGCTGCCCTGATTACCGAAACCCGCCGGGATACGGATAACGCAGTGGCAGGTATGAAGGCCGGCAGTGAAGAAGTCCGGGTCGGTACGGAAAACATTATGTCCATGGGGGAATCCTTCCGGCGGATTATTGAAATCGTTGAGGATGTGTCCGGGCAGGTACAGGAAATTTCTCAGGCCATCAGCGGTATGGCAGAAAGCGGGCAGGAAATTGTCGGTCATATCCGCACTATCGAAGAAACGAGCCGCAGTGCCGCTGAAGAGGCAGAAACCGTATCGGCGGCAACCGAGGAACAAAGCGCTTCGGTGCAGGAAATCGCCCATGCCAGCAACAGTCTGGCTAAGATGGCGATGGAGCTGAGACAGGAAGTGCAGAAATTCAAGGTATAGTATAAAGGAAAAAGCTTTTCCGGCTGATTTTTGTGATTGGCAGGGAAAGCTTTTTCTATACAATAACGGGATTTTATGCTATTATTAGTGTAAAGTAAGTGTATTACCTCTTGATTGCTAGTGTTTATGATTATGCGTGGAGGCATTATGAATGCTAATGATTAGGGGGTGGCGTTATGCGGGCCGCATTAAAGACGCAGATTGTCGATATAGGAACCCGTGTACAGGACGGACAGGAATATATGCAGGCGGTATTTTCTGCAGCCAAGGTGGGGCTTTGCCTGTTGGATGCGGAAGGTGCAGTGCTGGCGGTAAATGAGATGGGCAAGGCATTGATGCAGGTAGATGAGCATAATGTTGTTGGCCGTCAGTTTGGTGATGCTTTTTGCTGTGAAAACAGTCTGGAGAAGGGTTGCGGCCATGGGAAAAACTGCCGTCATTGTCCAGTGCGGCGCAATGTGGAGGCAGCACTGGCGGATGATACGTTTAACAGCGAGTTTTCTATGCAGATGAAACAGGCTCAATCTGAGGATAGATTGTGGCTGAATATGGGAATTTCCCAGACGGGCAGGGAGCGAGATAAAAAGCTTATTGTGACCATGGTGGATGCATCGGCGCGCAGGCAATATGAGAAGCAGCTGGAACAGGCTAAGCGGGCAGCGGAGGAGTCTGACCGCAGCAAGATGCGGTTCATGTCCATCATGAGCCATGAAATCCGTACGCCCTTGAATGGAATTATGGGGATACTGGAAAGGGTGGGGCAGGAACCGCTGTCGGACACGCAGCAGCAGTGCCTGCAGAATGCCGGGCGCAGCATGGATGATTTGCTGCATATTTTGAATGATATTTTGGATTTTGCCAAACTCGAAAATGGCCGGATGAAGCTGGAAAAAGCAGATTTTGACCTATATGAAACGGTGCTCCGGATGGCTGATATTTACCGGCAGCTGGCAACAGCCAAGGGACTGAGATTTGTGGTACCAGATTTTACGGCTTTGCCCCGCTTTGTCATGGGGGATGCTTTGCGTATTCGGCAGGTGCTGCACAATATCCTGACGAATGCCTTGAACTTTACCACAAAAGGCAAAATTACTTTTGCTGTGTACCGCAGTGAACGCAAGGGACGTCCTACGCTTGAATTCAGTGTGGAGGATACAGGCATTGGTATGGAGGAATATATAAAGGATAAGATTTTCCACCCATTTGCGCATGCTGAGGTCAGCAGCTCCCGTTATTTTGGCGGCACGGGGCTGGGCTTGATGATTTGCCGGGAACTGGTAGATTTGATGGGCGGTACCATGAGTATGGATACGGAGCCGGGACGGGGAACTTGTGTTTCCTTTTGGATACCTTTGCAGGAGGCAGGGAATGCCGAAAACGGGCACCGTATTATCCTGCGTCCACAGGGAAAACATGCGGAACAGCATGAATTTGGGACTGAATGGTTGAATATGACGAAATAATAATAACAAATAGTGTGCAAACAGTTGAAAATCGCATATTAAAAGATTATAATTAACTTAGGGCTGTATACCTATATAAAGGATTAAGGAATGTCTCAGGGAAAGTGAGGGATCGATTATGGGTATCTCGGGTGTGGGTGCTACGACGCTTTCGAGTTTCCCGCAAATTAATCGCGAGGTTCATTCTGTGGGAATGCAAGCGACCAAAGAACGTAGCGACCAAGCAGCATCCTATTCTAAAGTATCGCAGTTTGGTACCGAGACAAAGCTGGGGTCCAGTGAGTTTCAGCGCAATAACGATACGGTTATCAGTATTGGAGAGCGGGAAACATCGCAGATTGCGGACAGAACCAAGGCAATCTACAGTGTTTCTAACTTTGGTACGGAAACGAAGTTAGGCTCCAGCAAGTTCCAGCAGGACAACCAAAAGACCAATAACGAGGGGATGCAAAATACCTCTCAGATTATGGATAAGGCTAAGTCCTATTATGAGGTGTCCAATTTTGGTACGGAAACGAAGCTGGGGTCCAGTAAATTCCAGCAGCAGGTAAAACAGATTTCGGAACAAGGCCAGTCGAATACGGCGCAGAGCATGAAAGCAGCCCTCGATGTTACGCGCGTATCGCAGTTTGGCAATGAAACCAATTTGGGTCATAGCCGCTTTCAGCAGGCTAATGCTCAAATCAGTAATTACAAGCCGAAAGCTGCTCCTGGTGGGAATGTGGATATCTCGGCTTAAACAATGGTCATTTTTGCCGCAGGCCGGAGGGTTTGCGGCCTTTTTATGCGGTAAAATCTGCAGTTGTAACGTATGTTACAGCCGCAGATTTTTTTTGCCCTTATAATAGCCTTGTAAATCGGAAATCCGTGATGTGTAAGATATAAGGAGCGTGCTTTATGGAAGCGAAAATGTTTTGTTATCAGTGTCAGGAAACAGCTGGTTGCAAGGGCTGTACGCAAATCGGTGTTTGTGGGAAAAAGCCGGAAGTGGCGGCTGTGCAGGACCTTTTAATTTATGTGACGAAGGGGCTTTCTGCGATTACCACCCGCCTGCGGGCGGAGGGGAAAAAGGTGGAGCAAAAGGTCAACTACCTGATTACCATGAACCTTTTTATCACGATTACCAATGCCAATTTCGACAGGGATGTTATAGTGAAGCGCATTGAAGAAACATTGACCGTTAAGGAAAGTCTTTTGGCAGAGTTAAAGAATAAAGAAAATCTGCCGGAGGCAGCGCTCTGGCAGGATACGGCAGCAAATTTTGCGGCTAAGGCGGCCAAGGTGGGGATTCTGTCCACGGAAAACGAGGATATCCGCAGCCTGCGCGAGTTGATTACTTATGGGCTTAAAGGTCTGGCTGCCTATCAAAAGCATGCCAATGTTCTAGGGTATGAAAATGAAGCTATTGATGCTTTTGTGCAGTCGGCGCTGGCAAAACTTTTAGATGACAGCCTGACCGGAGACGCGCTTACCGCTCTGACTTTGGAGACGGGGAAATGGGGCGTGGATGGTATGGCACTTTTGGACAAAGCCAATACGGAAACCTATGGCAATCCGGAATTGACGAAGGTGGATTTGGGCGTCCGCCAAAATCCCGGTATTTTGATTTCCGGTCATGATTTAAAGGATTTGGAAATGCTGTTGGAGCAGACAGAAGGCACCGGGGTGGATGTCTACACTCACGGGGAAATGCTGCCGGCGCATTATTACCCAAAATTCAAGAAGTATGCACATTTTGCCGGCAACTATGGCAACGCATGGTGGCAGCAGAAGGAAGAATTCGAAGCCTTTGGCGGGCCGATTCTTATGACGACCAACTGTGTGGTACCGCCCAAAGCCAGCTATCAGGAACGGCTTTTTACCACCGGAGCAACGGGAATGCCCGGCTGCCGGCATATTGATGCGGAAGCAGATGGCACGAAGGATTTTTCGCCGCTGATTGAACTGGCCAAGAAATGTCCTGCACCGCAGGAACTGGAACAGGGGCAGATTGTGGGCGGCTTTGCGCATGCTCAGGTCTTTGCTTTGGCGGATAAAGTGGTGGAGGCTGTCAAAACCGGTGCTATCCGCAAGTTCGTGGTAATGGCAGGTTGTGATGGGCGCATGAAGTCACGGGATTATTATACGGAATTTGCCAAGGCGCTGCCACAGGATACGGTGATTCTCACCGCAGGCTGCGCCAAGTACAAATACATCAAACTGAATCTGGGCGATATTGGCGGCATTCCTCGGGTGCTGGATGCTGGACAGTGCAATGATTCCTATAGTCTGGCTTTGATTGCCTTGAAATTGAAGGAAGCTTTTGGTCTGGCGGATGTCAACGAGCTGCCGATTGCTTACAATATTGCGTGGTATGAACAGAAGGCGGTTATCGTTTTGCTGGCTCTGCTGCATCTGGGCGTGAAGAATATTCATCTCGGCCCCACGCTGCCGGCGTTCTTGTCACCGAATGCAGCCAAGGTTTTGGTAGAAAATTTCGGAATCGGTACGATTTCTACTGTTGAAGAAGATATCAGAAGCATGATTGGCTAGGACTGTTCGTCCTGAATGAAAACGAAAAGATCGGACATGTGTTTTTTTATGAAAAATGATGTCCGGTCTTTTTGTGTTTTTTTACAGTGCAGAAGTTTCGCATGGGTGCTAGAATAATTACAATAGATAGTTGCAGGGGCAACGTAATAATAAACGTTATGGTGATATAATAAGAGAAAATAAGTTTAAACTGTGTATTAATGGGAGTGAAAGGTATGCAGGTGTATCATCTGGATTTGCAGGAGCTGCCGCTTTTCCGGGATGTATCGGCGGCGGAAGTGGATAAATTCATCAACGCCACTGGCGCGGTTATCAAGCGGGTATGCAAGGGCATGCGGATTTTGGAAGCGTATGAGGAGAATGACAATATAGGTGTTATGGTAGAGGGGGAAGCGCAGGTACTGGCGGAAGATCGTTTTGGCAATGAATCCGTAAGCCACAGTCTGGAACGGGGGGCGCTTTTGGGCAGCACTTCAGCCATTATGCCGCAGATACCCTACGATATGGCCATTGAAGCGCTTACGGATGTACTGGTGCTCTGGATTCCCTATAAGGCGCTGCTGACCGCAGGTCCGAAGTTGGGGCGTACGCATGGTCTGGTGATGAAGAATCTGTTGGAAGCTTTTTGCCGGAAAAATGTGCTGATGATGCAGAAAATCAAGATTCTCTCCCAAAAGACTCTGCGGGAACGGTTGATTTTGTATCTTCTTTATAAGGAACAGCGGCAGGGGAAAAAACGGCTCCATGTACCGGGAAGGGTGCAGCTGGCCAAGGAACTGGAGTGCAACCGCAGTGCGCTGACCCGGGAAATCAGTGTGATGCAAGGCGAAGGTCTGCTGCTCGTAGGTGATGACTGGATGGAACTGGATGCTGCCAAAGTGGCCGAGATGGGTTAGATTATGGTGAAGATAAATTTTAGGGCGGTAGAACAGCGCTTTTATGGACGGCAGATTTTTGGGCCATTGGACTGCACGCTGTCCGGCGGGCGGATTATGGCCGTCACGGGAAAGAACGGCAGCGGCAAGTCTACGTTTTTGAAGCTGGCCGGTCATTTGCTGCCGCCTAGTCAGGGGAAAATCACGGTGGTATCCGACGGCAGGGAATTAAGAGGTGAGGAACTTCGCAGGCATTTGGCCATGGTGACACCGGAAATGCGCTTTTATGACCGGTTGACCGCCCGGGAAAACATGGATTTTTTGCTTGGGATGCGGGGAATAACGCTGGATAATGCCGTCTATGGGGAGCTCCTTGGACGAGTGGGGCTTGATGAACAGGCCGTTTGCCACAGTTATGCCGGGGATTTTTCCACGGGGATGAAACAACGGTTGAAAATGGCGGTACTGCTGGCGGCCAGAGCCGATATCTGGCTGCTGGACGAGCCGGGAGCCAATCTGGACGAAGCCGGACGGCAAATGACCGCCCGGGAGGTGCGGGCGGCGGCGGATAAGGGCGTGCTGGTTGTTCTGGCTACCAATGAACCGGGAGAGGAGGCGCTGGCTGATGAACGTATCGCTTTGGCAGGGCATTAAACGAATGTTTTGCAAGGAGTTCGTCTTAGGTCTGCGCTTTAAGGCGGCATGGGCAGCCATGTTTATGTTTGCCCTGACTACGCTGGCCTGCGTGAGCCTTGCTTTACAGGGGGGGCAGATGGAGCCAAGGTTGGCGGCAGCTCTGCTTTGGGTTATTGTTTTTTTTGCATCCATGGCAGGGGCAGACAGGGGCTTTGCCGATGAGGATACGGCGGGAACCCTTTTGATATTGAAGCTTTATGGTGGTGCGCAGCCGGTGCTGCTGGGCAAGATGTTGTATAGTTTTTTTCTGCTTTTGGTGCTGGCGGTTTTTATTGTGCTGTTGTTTTTGGTGCTTATTGGCGTGGAGCCAGTTTTCTGGGGCGTATTTATTCTGACACTGGTTTTCGGTGTGGCGGGGATTGCAGCGGCAGGCACTTTGCTGGCGGCGCTGGCCACTGGGGCACGGGTGAAGAACGGCCTTTTTTCGGTATTGATGCTGCCGGTAATTTTGCCGGTGTTTCTGCCGGCGGTTTATCTTACGGCAGGTGCTTTGGGCGGGAGCGATACAGCTCTGAATTATTTGGGGGGGATGGCCCTTTATGATGGATTGCTCATTGTCGGGGCATCGGTGCTTTTTGACTATCTATGGTATGAAGATTAAGTAGGAGGCGTATTTATGGGGGCTGTGTTAGGCGGGCTTACATTGATTATTGCCGGCCTGGTATTTTTTGTGGTGCCGCCGGCGGAAGGGCTGGGGGATTATGTGCGAATTGCCTTTTTTCATATTCCTGTGGCCTGGGTGGCGGTGATTGCCTTTTTTATCAGTGCGTGGCAGGGGGCAAGGTATTTGCGCTCCGGAGATATGCTGGCGGATGCCAAAAGTGCGGCGGCTTCGCAGCTGGGCTTTATTTTTGTGATTCTGGCTACCGTGAGCGGGGCAATTTTTTCCAAGCTTACCTGGGGGGCTTACTGGAATTGGGACCCACGGCAGACGACAATTTTTGTGCTGCTGCTTATCTACGGGGCCTATCTTACCCTGCGGGCGGCTATGCCGGCAGGCGTGAAGCGGGCAAAGACAGCAGCGGTATATGCCCTGTTTTCCTTTTTGACGGTGCCTTTTCTGGTGTTCATTATTCCGCGGATGTATTTTTCCCTGCATCCGTCACCGGTGATTAATGGTTCGGGACTGGCTATGGACAGCGTTATGCTGGCGGTACTGCTGGCGGCGCTTATGGATATGACCGGAATTTTTTACTGGCTGTACAAAAAACAGGTTATGCGCATTATGCAGGAGGAACGATGATGAATCGAAAGATTTTGCTGGGGGTGCTGCTGTTGGCCTTTGTGGCCTATGCAGGCTGGAGCTTTGCCGATTCGGTAACGCCCTATGTGGGCATTGCTGAGGCGCAGAAAAGTGCGGGCAATGTGCAGGTGAAGGGGCTGCTGGCGAAAAATGCTCCGGCACCGCATATGGAGGGGGATAATTTTATCTTTACCCTGCAGGATGAGGAAACGGGGGAAACCATGCCGGTGCGTTATCATGGCACCAAGCCCGACCAATTTGATGAGGCGTATCATATTGTGGCTGTTGGCCGGTATAAGGAGGGAACTTTTGAGTCAGATAAGCTGCTGATCAAATGTCCGTCCAAGTATGAGAGTCAAAAGCGTTGACCGGTGAGGGGGAACTGAATTGCTAGGTGTGATTTCGTTAGCGCTGGCCTTGATTTTTTCTCTGGCAGCGGTGTTGTGCTTTGCCTTTCCCAGTGAGCGCACGGGAAGATGGGGCAGGGGACTTGCTGTGCTTTCGTTTGTGGCTGTGCTTATGGCCAGCATTTATTTACTTGTACTTATCTTTGCGAATCGTTTTGATATTGCCTATGTCGCCAATTATTCGGCGATAGAGCTGCCGGTTATCTATAAGGTATCGGCCTTTTGGGCGGGGCAGCAGGGGTCGTTTTTATTCTGGCTGCTCATTCACGGGGCAGCAGGGCTGTATCTGGCTGTAAAAAAAGATTTGCCGCCTGCGGGTATGGCGGTGTATATGGGACTTATGGCTCTGCTTACGGTGCTGGTCATGGCCAAAAGCCCATTTGTGCCAAGTGAAGCTGTGGTGCAGAATGGTGTGGGACTTAATCCGCTTTTACAGGACCCATGGATGGCAATTCATCCCCCCATTATCTTTGTGGGCTATGCCCTGCTGGCTGTGCCGCTGACCTATAGTGCGGCGGCTCTGCTCACGGGGCAGAAGGCGCAGGAGTGGCTGCCTGCTGCCCGCCGCTGGGCTTTGGTGGGCTGGAGCTTTTTGGGTGCCGGCATCTTTATCGGCGGCTACTGGGCTTACAAGGTTTTGGGCTGGGGCGGTTTTTGGGGCTGGGACCCCGTGGAAAATTCCTCACTGGTGCCGTGGCTTACGGTAGGGATTTTGATTCATGTTCTGCGGGTGGCACAGATTCGGCCGGCCGCCGTTGCCATGGTGCATCTGTCTGCTATTTTTGCCTATGCTTTGGTGCTTTATGGTACCTTTCTTACCCGCAGCGGTATTTTGGGGGACTTTTCCGTGCATTCCTTTGCTGGAACCAGCATTGGTATGACCATAGCAGTTGTGAATGCGCTGGTGCTCGTGGCAGGATTGCTGCTGTTAATTGTCAAGGCAAAAAATCTGCCGCAGGGAGAGTATTATCCCGGTTATGACAGCCGGGAGTTTATCCTGCTTTTGGGGGCGCTGCTGCTGGTATTCATCAGCACGATTATCTTTTTGGGGATGTCTATGCCCCTGCTGACTCAGCTTGTCGGCAAGCCAGCGGCGGTGGACACGGATTTTTATGTGCGCACGACTATGCCGCTGGCTATTGCCATGCTGCTGTCTGCTGTCTGTGCTCTGTTGCGGGGGTATGGACAGGGAAAGGTGCTGGCTGGCGGAATGCCGCTTTGGGGTCTGGGAATACTGGGATTGGCTTGCGGATTTGCCGCAGGAGTGCGGCAGATTATGCCGCTGATTCTGGCAGCAGCCGCTATGATGTCGGTGGGGGCTGCCGTGCTGGCATGGCGTAAGAATGGAATAAAAACTGGCGGAATGACAGCCCATGCCGGTTTGGGGCTTGCTCTGTTAGCCATGGTGCTGGCAGGTTCCGGCAGTCAGTCCCATAGTCAGGATATGGCGGTGGGAGAACCCTACGATATTTATGGTCATGAAATTGTCTTTAAGGGGCAGGAATTTGCCGCTGACTTAAAGGAAAAATACTATATCTATATGGTGGACGGACAGGAGGTGCGGGCACGAACCAAACTTCATGCCAACGGCAGCGATGCGGCAAGAGAACCGGCTATTGCCAAAGGTTTGGGCGGTGATGTGTATATTGCGCCTAGTCCGGCCAAGGGAAATGGCGGTTTGGAAATGGTATTAAAGCAGGGACGTATGGATATGGATGATGATTTTGCTTATCGCTTTGACAAGGCAGAAATCGATCATCAGGAAAATGGAACCTTGCTGGTGACCGCTGAAGTGGCCATCACCGATGGGAATAAGGTGGAGCAGGCTGCCTTGAATATGCTGGCCAATGCAGATGGTGGGACATCCCAACCGGTGGAGGTTTTTGGCGGGCAAAAACGCCTGCGGCTCACGGGCATCACGCAGAATCTGAAACAGATTCGCATGGAAATCCTTCCCGCGCTGACGGCGGAAATCAGTCAGCCCATTACCACCAGCGTCAGTGTTAAGCCTTGTATTTGGCTTCTCTGGCTGGGGAGTATCATGGTCTGCATCGGTACTTTGTGGGCGGCAAAGCGTTAAATATTTATTGCCTTTGACAACTGAAAGGTCTATACTGAGATTGTTCCGTTTTTAGGGACAATCTCTTTCTTTTTGAGGTGATTGATATGGAAAAAAAGAGTGCGCTGCGCATCTTTTGGCAGTTGTTCCGGGGCTACTGGAACAGCGAGTACAAATGGAAAGCGCGCGGGCTTTTTGCCTTTGTCATCGGGCTGAATTTCTTTGGGGTATATCTTTTGGTACGGCTGAACAGCTGGTACAATGAATTTTATAATGCGCTGCAGCAATATGAGGTGGAATCTTTCTGGCCGCTCATAGGCGAGTTTACGGGGGTGGCCATGCTCTATATCCTCATTGCGGTTTATGCGATTTACCTGCGGCAGGCCGTGCAGATTAAATGGCGTACATGGCTTACGGATAAATATTTGTCCCGCTGGCTGAAAGGGCAGGTTTATTATCGCCTGCAGGTGCTGGGGAGCGATACCGATAACCCGGACCAGCGAATCAGCGAAGACATCAATCAGTTTGTGAATCTTTCCTTACAGCTTTTGATTGGCTTTTTGAAGCAGCTGACGACACTGGCGGCTTTTGGCGTGGTGCTGTGGAATCTTTCCGGAGCGTTTACGTTGGAGCTGGGCGGTCAGGAAATCATCATCTATGGCTATATGTTCTGGTTCTCTCTTGTCTATTCCGGCATTGGTACGTTTTGTGTGCATTTGGTGGGACGCAAGCTTATTGGGCTGAATTTTGAACAGCAGCGTTTTGAAGCCGATTTCCGTTTCAATATGATGCGGGTGAGGGAAAACAGCGAGAGCATTGCCTTTTATAGCGGTGAACAGGCAGAAAACAAGGGCTTTCATGAGCGCTTTGCCCATGTGATCAGCAATTTCTGGCAGCTTATGAAGCAGACAAAAATTTTGAATTTCTATGTGAATGGTTATGCACAACTGGCGGTTATCGTGCCGCTTATTCTGGCCGCTCCGCAGTATTTTTCGGGAGCTATCGCGCTGGGCGGACTGATGCAGACGGCTTCGGCCTTTGGCCGCGTGCAGGATGCCTTGTCCTATTTTGTCGAGTCCTACGACAGCATCGCCCAGCTGGCGGCGGTAGTGAAACGACTGGCTACCTTTACGGAACACATGGATACGGCAGAAACAGTGAAAAACGGTATTGTCCGTCAGGGGGATGGTGCAGCGGAAATGAGCATTGAGGAGCTGCAGGTGCAGCTGCCGGACAATCGGGTGCTGCTGGCAGACTGTACGCTTTCATTGCCTGCCGGAAGCCGTCTGCTCGTAACCGGATCTTCTGGCTGCGGCAAGAGTACCCTTTTGCGGACGCTGGCGGGAATCTGGCCTTATGGTAAGGGAAAACTTTCCTTGCCGCAGGGCAGCAGGCTGCTGTTCCTGCCGCAAAAGCCCTATCTTCCTCTGGGCAGTCTGCGCCGGGCGTTGTATTATCCGGGAACAGCTGCGGGCAGTGATTCCGTTTTGCAGGCGGCTTTGCAAAAAGTTGGCTTGGAAGATTTTGCATCGCGTCTGGACGAAGTGGATGACTGGAGCAGAATTTTGTCCTTGGGCGAACAGCAGCGATTGGCTTTTGCACGGGTGCTGTTGCAAAAGCCGGACTGGGTATTTTTGGATGAGGCAACTTCAGCGTTGGATGAACCACGGGAAGCGGAAGTATATGAACTCTTGAAGAAAGAACTGCCGCAAATGGGCATTGTCAGCGTGGGGCATCGGTCTACGCTGTATGCGCAGCATGAGCAGGAACTGAAGCTGGCTGGAGATGGAGGCTGGCAGGTGCGGACGATTTAGTACGGTCTGGTTAATATCTATATGATAAGATGCCCGCGGGGCTGGTAATATTTTCCTTTGCCATAGACAGGCTGGTCAAAAGCGAAGGAAAACATCACCAGCCCTGCGGGCTTATTGCGTAGATTAAATAAATTGCGGTTTGACAATACGAACTTTATT